>NZ_JAQIBU010000065.1 GCF_027858935.1 Oleiagrimonas sp.
GCCCAGGCGGACTTGTCGCCGAGTTTGGGTGCCCCGGCCACGCCAGCGGTATGGCAACTGTGGCACAGCTTGCCGTAAATGGTCTTGCCATCGGTGGTTCCACCGTAAGCGACCTGCGAGGCTGCCGCCTTGGCGGCGGCCTGGGCAGCTGCCTGCATGGCAGCGCGCCCGGTATCACCGGCATAGACACCGGCGACCGGAGCGATGCGCTGCTCGGTGACCTGTCGCGAACCGGTTACATGGTCCTTAGGCGCATCGCTGTAGATGTGCCAGGCAATAAACATCAGTACCAGCGCAATCAGTACCAGGAACAGAATAACCATGGAGAACTGGCGCAGGAAACTCTGGTCGGATTTGCTGATGGGACCGCTCACTAGGCGTGCCTCGATGGTGGGAAGTGGCCGGAAAGCTGCCGGCCCAGCACGATCAGAGTTGCGAGTATACCGTTACAACCGGGGCGGAAAAAGCATGACCCCGGGGCGGATGAGCACCTTCCGTGCCATCGGTCATGGCCGGTATGTGTCAACTGGCAGTGTTCCCGTGCGTTAATGGGCCTTACTCTACGCAAGACCCTGCTTTTTCACATCTGATTCACCCGAAGACGCGTACGACACAAAACGCACGATCTTCAGACAACTGAAGCCGTTCGGTACAGCTGTTGTACGCATGCTGCGGACAACCGGCAAACGGATGTCCCATCTATGGAGTTCGCCCATGTCGCGCTGGAAAATTGCGCTCATTGCCCTGGTTGTTCTCGTGCTGGCCCTGCTGGGCCTGCGCATGTGCCATTCATCTTCCAGTACGGCGGCCGGAGCCGCGCGCAAGGGAGGGTCCGGCGCGAACAACGGACCCGTTCCGGTCACGGCGGTCTCGGTGACCGAGCAGAACGTGCCGATCTATCTCAGCGCAACGGGCACTGTCCAGGCATTGAACACGGTCAACGTGCGACCGCAGGTGACCGGACAGCTGATGAAGCTGACTTTCGATGAAGGGCATGAGGTCAAGAAGGGATCGGTCATCGCCAAGATCGACCCGCGCACCTACCGTGCGCAGTACCAACAGTCTGTCGCCCGGCTGCACCAGGATCAGGCGCAGCTTTCCACGGCGCGCAGCAACCTTTCGCGCAGCGAGGATCTGGTCAAGAAGAACTTCATCTCCAAGCAGGACCTGGATACCCAGCGTAATACCGTGCACCAGCTTGAAGCGACGGTGGCCGGCGATGCCGCCAGCGTGCGCGATTCCAAGGTGCAACTGGACTACACCGATGTCACCGCACCGATCACGGGGCTGGCCGGCATCCGCCAGGTGGATCCGGGCAATGTGATTTCGGGTAGCGACACCATCGTCACGCTGACCCAGGTGCACCCGATCTACGTGGTGTTCAGTCTGCCGGAACAGGATCTGGACCAGGTGCGCAGCGCCCAGGCCAAGATGCAGCTGCCAGTCCAGGCGCTGGACCGCGTGGACAGTCACGTGGTCGCCGAAGGTGGACATTTGACCGTGATCGACAACCAGATCGACACCAGCACCGGAACGTTCCGCCTGAAAGCCCAGTTTCCGAATACGCACGATGAACTGTGGCCAGGCCAGTTCGTGAATGTGCGGATGAAGATCAATACGGTCGACCATGGCCTGGTGATCCCGACCCAGGCCGTGCAGAGAGGCCCGGACGGCGATTACGTGTATGTCATCGGCAAGGATGACAAGGTGCAGATGCGCACCGTCAAGGTGGAGGGCGAGGCCAGCCAGAGCACCTCGCTGATCGGCAGCGGGCTCAAGATGGGCGAACGCGTGGTCACCGAGGGGCAGTTCCGGCTCAAGCCCGGCAGCAAGGTCAAGGCCTACAAGCCCGGCGAAGTGCCACAGGCACCCAGCGCGGAGGACATGAAAAAGGCTGCCGCATCCTCGGGTGGTGGCGGTCGCCGGCACTGATCGGCAACCGCGTTACTGATTTTGCTCCGACACCAACCGCAGGAATCGCATAGCGTGGGCTTCTCGACCATCTTCATTCGCCGACCGATCGCCACATCGCTGCTGATGGCGGCGGTGCTGCTGCTCGGTATTCTCGGCTACCGGGCGCTGCCGGTCTCGGCGCTGCCCGAGGTCGCAGCGCCCAGCCTGGTCGTGACCACGCAGTACCCCGGCGCCAGCGCGCAGACGGTGGCGACCCTGGTCACCACGCCGCTGGAGCGCCAGCTGGGGCAGATTTCCGGCATCGACATGATGAGTTCGGACAGCTCCGCGGGGCTGTCGACCATCGTGCTGCAGTTCAACATGAACCGCGACATCGACGTGGCCGCGCAGGACGTGCAGTCGGCGTTGCGCGCGGCGCGCCTGCCGGGCGGCCTGCCGTATCAGCCGGTGTACAACCGGGTCAATCCGGCCGACGCGCCGATCATGACCCTGGTCATGACCTCCGACAGCTTGCCGCTGCGCGAGGTCAACAACTACGCTGACTCGATCATCGCGCAGAAACTGTCGCAGGTTTCCGGCGTGGGTCTGGTATCGATCGCGGGCAACGTCAAGCCGGCGGTGCGCGTGCAGGTCAACCCGGCGAAGCTGGGCAATCTGGGCCTGACCATGGAGGACGTGCGCAGCGCATTGACCCGCGCCAACGTCAACGCGGCCAAGGGCACGCTCAACGGAGCCACGCAGACCTACTCGATCGGCACCAACGACCAGCTGTCCAGCGCCAAGCAATACGCCGACGTCATCATCAGCTACAAGAACGGTGCGCCGGTGCATCTGCGCGACGTGGCCAAGGTGATCAACGGGGTCGAGAACGACCAGCTGGCGGCCTGGGCCAACGGCAAGCCGGCGGTGCTGCTGGATATTCGCCGCCAGCCCGGCGCCAACATCATCGATACCGTCGAGCACATCGACAAGCTGATCCCGCAGTTGCGCAGTGTGCTGCCTGACGGCGTGCACCTGGGCGTGTTCGCCGACCGTACCGTGACCATCCGCGCCTCGGTGCATGACGTTGAGTTCACCCTGCTTTTGACCGTCCTGCTGGTGGTGGCGGTGATTTTCGTGTTCCTGCGGCGTCTGTGGGCCACCTTGATTCCATCGGTCGCGGTACCGCTGTCGCTGATGGGCACGTTCGCCGTGATGGCCGCTACCGGGCTCTCGCTGGACAACCTCTCGCTGATGGCGCTGACCGTGGCCACCGGCTTCGTGGTCGACGATGCGATCGTGATGATCGAGAACATCGTGCGCTACATCGAGAAGGGCAAGAGCGGGCCGGAAGCGGCTGAAATCGGCGCCCGGGAGATTGGCTTCACGGTGCTGTCGCTGACGGTCTCCCTGATCGCGGTGTTTCTGCCGCTGCTGTTGATGCCGGGGGTGACCGGACGCCTGTTCCACGAGTTCGCCTGGGTGCTGTCGGCAGCGGTGGCGATTTCCCTGCTGGTCTCGCTGACGCTCACCCCGATGATGTGCGCCTACCTGCTCAAGCCTGACCAGCTGCCCGAAGGTGACGATGCCCACGAGCGCGCGGAGAAGGCCGGCAAGCGTACCGTATGGTCGCGCACGGTGGGCCTGTACGCGCGCAGCCTGGACTGGGTGTTTGCCCACCAGCGACTGACCATGCTGGTGTTCGGCATTTCCGTGCTGGTCACCGTGGGGCTTTACATCATCATACCCAAGGGCCTGCTGCCCGAGCAGGACACCGGCATGATCACCGGCGTGGTGCAGGCTGACGACAATATCGCCTTCAAGGCCATGGAGCAGCGCACGCGCCAGGTGGCCGACGCCATCCGCAAGGATCCAGCAGTGAGTGGCGTGGCCACGTTCATCGGCGCCGGCTCGATCAATCCGACCCTGAACCAGGGCCAGCTCAGCATCGTTCTGAAGTCGCGCGGACAGCGCGGCAACCTGCAAAGTGTGTTGGCGCACCTGCAGCAGGACGTGGCCGACGTACCGGGTGTGGCGCTGTTCCTGAAGCCGGTCCAGGACATCACCCTGGATACCCGCGTGGCGCCCACCGAATACCAGTACGCGATGTCGGACGTGAACAGCGACGAGTTGGCCACCTACGCCTCGCGCATGACCGACGCCATGCGCAATCTTCCCGAGCTGGCCGACGTGGACAACAACCTGGCCGACAAGGGCGACGCCCTGCACCTGACCATAGACCGCGAGAAGGCCAGCCGCCTGGGCGTGCCGGTGCAGACCATCGACGACACCCTGTATGACGCCTTCGGCCAGCGCCAGATCTCGACCATCTTCACCCAGCTCAACCAATACCGCGTGGTGCTGGAAGTGGCACACCAGTTCCGCAACAGCACCGACCTGCTGAACATGCTCACCGTGCGCAGTAACGGCAGCGGGGCGCTGACCGGATCCAACGCGACCAGCTACGGCATGGTGCAGTCGGCCAATTCCTCGACCGCGACGGGCATTGGCCGCAGCAATACCGGCATCCCGCTGGGCAGCGGGAGCACGATACCGCTGTCGAGTCTGGTCAGCGCCACGCAGACCAATGCGCCGCTGGTGATCAGCCACCAGAACCAGCTGCCGGCGGTGACCATTTCCTTCAATCTCGCGCCGGGCTATTCGCTGTCACAGGCGGTCGATGCCATCCACAAGGCCGATGCCGACCTCAAGGCGCCGGCTTCGGTGCAGGCACAATTCATCGGCAAGGCGGCCGAATTCTCCGCCTCGCTGGGCGACGAGGTCCTGCTGCTGCTGGCGGCCATCGTGGTGATCTACATTGTGCTGGGCGTGCTCTACGAGAGCTATATCCACCCGCTGACCATCATCTCCACGCTGCCGCCAGCCGGCGTCGGCGCGCTGCTGGCGCTGATGCTGTTCGGCATGAGCCTGTCGGTGGACGGCATCGTCGGCATCATCCTGCTGATCGGCATCGTGAAAAAGAACGCGATCATGATGATCGACTTCGCGATCGAGGCCAAACGTACCGGCATGAACGCGCACGACGCCATCCGCCGCGCCTGCCTGCTGCGCTTCCGTCCGATCATGATGACCACCTTCGCGGCGTTGTTCGGCGCGCTTCCTCTGGCATTCGGCACCGGCATCGGCGCCGAGTTACGGCAGCCACTGGGCGTGTCCATCGTCGGTGGCCTGCTGCTGTCGCAGCTGGTCACGCTGTACACCACGCCGGTGATCTATCTGTACATGGAGCGGTTCTCCGACTGGGTGTCCTCGCGCAAGGAACGGCGGACACTGTCGTCCGCGCAGCACCAGGGCGTGGCCTGATGCTGCGTGTATACGGCCCGAACTGAACGCATGAATATCTCCGCGCCCTTCATTCGCAGGCCGATCGGCACGTCGCTGCTGGCGATGGGCCTGCTGGTGGTCGGGCTGGTCTGCTACCGCCTGCTGGCCATCAGCGCCCTGCCGCAGGTGAACTTCCCGGCCATCTTCGTGACGGCCAGCCAGCCTGGCGCCGATGCCTCGACCATGGCCTCCACCGTCACCGCCCCGCTGGAGCGGCATCTGGGCCAGGTGCCGGGCGTCAGTTCGATGCGTTCGCGCAGCTCCGAAGGCAGCATGTTCGTGATCCTGTTCTTCAACGGCAACGTCAATCTGGACGTGGCCGCCCAGCAGGTTCAGGCGGCAATCAATGCCGCGCAGCCGGACCTGCCCTCGGGCCTGACATCGCCGCCGACCTACCACAAGGCCAATCCCAACGACGATCCTGTGCTGCAGGTCGCGCTGACCTCCGATACCGAGCCACTTTCAGCGCTCTACGATCGCGCAAACACGCTGCTGGTGCCGCGTCTGAGTCAACTCGCCGGCGTATCCAACGTGGATGTCTCGGGCAGTGCGCAACCGGCGGTACGCGTGGACGTGAACCTGCACGCGCTCAACGCCATGGGGCTGTCCTCCAATGACCTGCGCAATGCATTGACAGCCGCCAACGTGACCTCGCCGCTGGGCTTTCTGGACAACGGCAAGACCACCATGGCGGTCACGGCCACCGACCAGCTGAAAACGGCAGAGGATTTCGCCAACATCATCGTCGCGGTGCGTAACGGTGTGCCGGTCCGCCTCAAGAATGTGGCACACGTCTACCAGGGCGCCGAGGACAGCTATCAGGCTGCGTGGTTCAATGGCAAGCCGGCCATCGAGCTGGACATCTACAAACGCCCCGACGCCAACGTCATCGATACCGTGGACGGTATCAAGCAATCGCTGGGCAAACTGCGCACGCTGCTGCCGCCGGGCACCAAGCTGACGCCGTACTACGACGGCACGCCCACGGTGCGCGACTCGGTCAACGAGGTGCAGTTGACCCTGTTGATCAGCCTGGGCATGGTGATCCTGACCATGGCGCTGTTCCTGCGCCGGCTCGCGCCCACGCTGATTGCCGCTGCTGCCGTGCCGTTGTCGCTGGCGGGCGCGTTCACCGCGATGTACCTGCTGCACTACACGCTGGACAACCTGTCCCTGCTGGCGCTGGTCATCGCCATCGGTTTCGTGGTCGACGACGCCATCGTGGTGATCGAGAACATCATCCGCCACGTCGACGCCGGCGATCCGCCGCTGGAGGCCGCGCTCAAGGGCGCGAGCGAAATCGGCTTCACCATCGTGTCGATCACCCTTTCGCTGGTGGCGGTCTTCATCCCGCTGATCTTTGCCTCCGGTTTCATCGGACTGTTCTTCCGCGAGTTCACCATCACGCTGGTGGCCGCGATCCTGGTCTCGGCGGTGGTTTCGCTGACCCTGACACCGTCATTATGCGCGGTGTTCCTGCGTCGAGCCGCGCCGCGAGAACCTTCGCGACTGGGCCGCGCGCTGGACCGGTTCCACGCCGGCATGCTGGCGATCTACAGTCGCGCGCTGGCCTGGGCGCTGCGGCACAAGGCCCTGCTTTCGCTGTCGCCGCTGGCGTTGATCTTCGTCACCGGTTTTTTGTTCACGCAGATCAGGGGTGGATTCTTCCCGCCCCAGGACAGCGGCCTGATCTGGGCGCGCGCCAGTGGAGGCGCCACGCTGTCGTTCGCGCAGATGAAGTCCCGCGTGGAGCGCATCACGCAGATGATCATGGCCGATCCGGCCGTGCAGTACGTGGGCGCCAGCGTCGGCAGCGGCCGGCATGGAAGCAGCGGCGAGTTCAGCATCCAGCTCAAGACCCTGGGCCAGGGCCGCAAGGTCTCGACCCAGGCCGTGGTCGCGCGGCTCAGCGCCAAGGCCGCGAAGTACCCGGACCTGGAAGTGCGCATGCGTGCGCATCAGGATTTGTGGAGCGGCGGTGGCGGTACCAGCCAGGGCGCGCAGTACCAGGTCTCGCTCAAGGGCAATAACCTTGAGGAATTGCAGACCTGGACGCCGAAGCTGATCGACCAGTTGAAGAAGAACCCGATGTTCAGCGACGTCGGGTCCGACCAGGATAACGCGGGCCTGCGCCAGAACATCGTGATCGATCGCACCACCGCCAGCCGGCTGGGCATCACTCCGGCGGCCGTCGATGACGCGCTGTACAACGCCTTCGGCCAGCGCCAGGTCTCGACCATCTATTCGGACATCAACGAATACAAGGTGGTGATCACCTCACTGCCCAGCCAGGCCGAGACCCCAGCCGCGCTGAACCGGATCTACGTGACCACCAGCAGCGGCACCATGGTGCCGCTATCGGCCATTGCCAGGCAGGAGCCGGGGCTCGAGCCCACCCAGATCAGCCACGAAGACCAGTTCACCACCATGGACCTGAGCTTCAACCTCGCGCCCGGGGTAGGCATGGGTGCCGGCATGGCTGCGCTCAAACAGACCCTGAAGAACATGCGCCTGCCCGGCGACATCCAGCTGGGCCTGAGCGGCGGCTTCAGGCGCATGCAGGAGGCCAATTCCAGCATGCCGCTGCTGCTGCTGGCGGCGATCATTGCCGTGTACATCGTGCTGGGCATTCTCTACGAGAGCCTGATCCACCCGATCACCATCGTCTCCACGCTGCCCTCGGCCGGTACTGGCGCGCTGGTGGCGCTGCTGCTGGCGCACATGGAGCTGTCCATCGTGGCGATGATGGCGCTGGTGTTGCTGATCGGCCTGGTGAAGAAGAACGCGATCATGATGATCGATTTCGCCCTGGTCGCGCAGCG
>NZ_JAQIBU010000097.1 GCF_027858935.1 Oleiagrimonas sp.
AAGGCGAACAGCGCCATCAGGTAGGTGATCGAATAGCGAAACACCTTCATGGCGTACATTTCGTCCGGCGGGTTCATCAGGCGCACGGCGTAATAGAGAAAGCCGGCGCCGAGCACCACCGCGCCGCCCAGGTAGAGCACGCCGCTCATGCCGGTCAGCACCGGCAGCAGCGTGGCCACGAACAACAGTATTGTGTAGAAAAGGACATGCCAGCGGGTGTAGTGCACGCCATGGGTCACTGGAAGCATCGGTACCTGGGCACGAGAATAATCTTCGCGGCGGAAGATCGCCAGCGCCCAGAAATGCGGCGGCGTCCAGACGAAAATAATCAGCACCAGCAGCAGCGCGTAAGCCCAGTCGCGCTCACCGGTCATGCCGGTGACGGCCGACCAGCCCAGCAGCGGCGGTGAAGCGCCGGCAATGCCGCCGATCACGATGTTCTGTGGCGTGGCGCGCTTGAGGAACGCGGTATACACGACGGCGTAGCCGATCAGCGAGGCAAAGGTGAGCGCGGCGGTCATCCAGTTGACCAGGAACACCAGGATCGCCATCGACACCACGCCCAACGTGAAGGCAAAGATGAACACCTGCATCGCGCTCAACTGGCCGGTGGCCAGCGGCCGATTCGCGGTGCGGATCATGAGCTTGTCGATGCGCTCATCGATCAGGTGGTTGAACGCCGCCGCCGAGGCCGAAGCCATCCAGATGCCCAGCGATCCGAACACCAGCGCCTGCCAGCGCGGCAGGCCGGGCACGGCCAGGAACATGCCGATGACGGCGCAGAACACCAGCAGCGCAACAACGCGTGGCTTGGTCAATTCCAGATATTCGGCCAGATGAAGCTTCACGCGCACTCCGGGTGTCATGCAGGGCGGGTTGGTTCCAATCCGAAACCCCTCCGCGCGAACCCCACAGCTTACACTGCCTCCAGCCTTGGCTGGCTACGCGCCAGCGTGGCCAGCAGACTGAACAGCAGCAGCGCGGCCATGCCGTTGTGCGCCGTGGCCACCGGCAGCGGCAGGCCGAAATACACATTGCTGATGCCCAGCAGCACCTGTGCCACCAGGGTTACGGCGATGGCGATGCCGAACCAGCGCAAACCGGCGCGGGCAACCTTGTGCGCAAGCCAGCCCAGATACAAAAACACCACCAGCGCGCCGATGCGGTGCGTCATCTGGATCGCGGTTCGCGCAGAGGCGTCCAGGATGCCACCCTCATAGTTCACGCCGATCCCGCGCCACAGGATGAATCCCTGGTGAAAATCAGTCGGCGGCACCCATTGTCCCAGGCACTTGGGGAAGGCCATGTCACCGACGCCGCAGGCCAAGGCTGCGTAATTGGTGCTGGTCCAGCCGCCCAGAAAGATCTGCGCGGCCAGTATGACGATACCGACCGCGACAAAACGGCGAAGTCGGGCATGCTCATTGCCTTCGGCGCCGACCGGTGTGATCCGCAGCGCGATATACGCCAGCAGTGCAAACGTGGCCATGCCGCCGAGCAGATGCCCGGTGACCACGATGGGCTTGAGCAGCAAGGTCACCGTCCACATGCCGAGCATCGCCTGAAATATCACCAGTGCCAGCGCGATCACCGCGATGCGCCACGGCGGCGCGCGGGTCAGGCGCGCCGCCACGACCAGCGGTGCGGCGATCGACAGTGCAGCCAGCGCCGAGGACAGCATGTGTTCGCCACCGATATACATGGCCGTGCCCAGTGCCGCCGCCGCCGCAGCGCCGATCACGGTCCAGCGTGCCCATGGCTTGCGCCATACCGCGATCAACGCAAGCACCAGCACCAGCACGCCAAGCGTGCCTGCAATCATGCGGTGGAACTGCTCGCGCCATGGCTTGCCGGGCTCCACCGGGCGCTGCGGGAAAGCCGCGTCCGCGCGCGCCACCTGATGCGCCTGGTGTGGCCAGGTCACCTGTCCGTAGCACGTCGGCCAGTCGGGACAGGACAGCCCTGCATTGGACAGGCGCACGAAAGCGCCGAACACGACCACGCACAACGCGAACAATGCGGCGAACCAGGCCAGCCGGGCCGGCCAGGACAGACGGGAAATCGAGCGAAGCATCAGTGGATCACCTTCTGCAGGTCCTTGCGCAGCCCATTCGGATCAAATCCGGCTCGATACAGCGTCAACGCAGTGCCATTGGACTCGACCAGGATGGCCGCAACGCTGTCAGGGCCCAGCGGGCGGTATTTTTCCAGTTTGTGGTCGACATCGGTACCCACTTGCCAGGACTTCATCACTGCATCGGCACCCGGGATATGCGGTGGTTGTCCGACATAAAGCAGGCGCAGGCGATCGGCGTTCTGATTGAGCACGATCCTGGCATTGCTCATCAGGTGCAGCAGACGCACGCAATTGTCCATGCAATCACTCCCCGGCAGTGCCAGCAGGGTCATGCGCGGTTGACTGTCCTTCCAGGGGTAGCTGGAACCATCGGCAAGCTTTATATCGATGCCAGCAAAGCTGCGCTGCGGCAGGATCGGCTGGCCGTGACTGCTGCCTCCCGGCGTCCAGCCCGACAGCAACAGGCCTGCAGCGATCATCACCGGTAACAGGAACACGGCAACCACCAGAAGAAGCTTGATACGGCTCAGCTTCACGGAGGATCGGGCATCATTCATCGTCTTCTCCGTTGTCGCGCTTGCGATGCAGAATCACGAAGATCACCACCGCTGCAAAAGCGAAGGTGAACCATTGGAAAGCGTAGCCGCGGTGGCGCGCAGGCGGCATGAAGGTAGGCGTCCACTGCCGGACATAGGCCGTCGAGGGATCTGGATCGAGCAGCAGCACGCGTGGATAGACAGGTGCATGGAGATCGTGACTGATCTGCCTCATGTCGATATAGGTCGTCAGTTTGGGCCAGGCTTTTTGCTTGGCCAATGCATTGCCACCCAGCTTGAGTCCGGGCGGCGGCGGCGGTGCATAGATGCCCTTGATCTGTACCGCCCCGGGTTTGAGCGGCAGCAATTGAGGAAGCTTCTGGTATGCACCCTCGCGCGGCAGGAAACCAAGATCGACCAGCAGCAGCCGCTGACGCCCATCCGGCTGGAACACGGCATAGACCTGAACGCCATCGCGATGATCGTGGACCTGGTCGTCCAGCATGTACTTGTGCCCGGTCAGGTAGTGGCCGGAGACCACCAGGTGCGGGTAGCGATGCGGGAGCGCGCCGCGCTGCACGCTGGCGAAATCCCGAATCGGCGCCCGTACGGCCGTGGCGAAACGATGCAGAAGCACCTCCTTCTCGGAAGCGCGGTCAAGTTGCCAGATTCCCAGTCGCACGAAGAAAGCCACACCCGCCAGCGTCAGCAGCACGGCAAACAACGAGGGCCGGCGAAAGCGCATCATACGGATAGCCCCGGAGGCGGCGTTATACTGCGTGACAGAATTGGCACAAGGATCCTCGAGTGGAAACCGTATACAAGACAGCCTTGGTAATCGTGTTGGCCCTGGTGATCTTCAACCTCGGCCAAGCGCTCTACTTCATGATGAAGGACACCGGGGACAGCAAACGCACCGTGTGGGC
>NZ_JAQIBU010000175.1 GCF_027858935.1 Oleiagrimonas sp.
TGGATCAAGTAGGGGTTGGCATCCTCGATCTGCGCCGTATCGGCATTGAGCAGAAGAATCCCGTCCTGGGCGGTTTCAAACAACCGGCGGTAGCGACTTTCCGATACTTGCAATGCCTCCCGTGCCGAATCGCTCAGGGCATGCCCATCAGGTACTCGCGGGGGATGTGGTCTCTTCATGAGAAGCCCAGGGGCGGACCCTGCATCCTGTAATTCCTTTTAGCCAGAGGTTTCTTGAAAGGGGAAGCGCCCTGTCATCCAAGTCTTGATTCAACACCCGTGCACCTGAACCCCTGCCGCATTCTTTTGTCCCTGGCTCTGTGGGTGGGTACTGCAGAGCGAGCGCGGGTCCCGTGAGACCAGGCTGCTGAGTCCGTTGAGGCGGTCACTTGAGCCAGTTTCATGTCCTCTAAGGTATGCCGACAAGATGCATCCACGGACCATCCATCAGGCGAGCGTAACGCGTTCCCTTGCAGTCGGGCTGTACGGTCCGCATCCGCCGCATCATGGAGTGAGGCGGCAATTGAATGAGATCAATTGCTTCCGTTCCCCTTGATGCCGGCCCTGTTTGAAGGGCTCGGCACTTGCATGCAGTGCCCTAGCGGGGCTGCGTGAACTCCAGCGCAAACCCTTCCCCGGTTGCCAGTTCCTCGGCGACACGGCGCGCAAGCGTGGCAGCCCGTTCCGTATCCGCTTCGATCATCAGGGTATGGCTGCCCGGTCCTGTGTCGTCGGACAGTCCTGCCGAGCTGGAATCGTCGTCGGCGCTGCGCTGCATCAGGTCGGCCACTTCCTCGGCATGTACGACCCCATCGATGGCCTGCATGGCATTGAGCAGACGGGCGCTGGTATCGCTGTCGGTGGTCACTCGCAGATTGAGGTTGGGCATGCGTCACTCCTTTGTTTTTCTGTTGGCGCGCGCATCGGCGGCGCGGCGACTTACCATTTAAACGCAGGAAAGCTGAACATGGAGAAACCTGCGTCTCGGCCATGCGCAAGGGATCGCCAACTGTGGCACGAGTAAAAGAGCGTGCCACTGTCACGTTCGAGTTTCGTGTCTCAGTCGCGGAAAACGGCAGCATTGCGCGTGGATTCGTTTCAGCAAGGCCCTCAGGAAATGGCCGGGAACCCGCTGGAAGACGTGGTCCCATGTTGTCAGATGGTGGCGTCTCCGGTGTTCATGGAGCGCGCTTTGTTCTGTTTGGAGGGGGATGCGGCAAGCCTTGCAAGCCGATGACCGGAATGCTTTCACCCCAAACCCTGGGCGATGCAAACGGGGCCTTTCGCGGTGACCATGACGGCCAGCGACGATTTCGTGTTTCGTGTGCCATCACTGCGCAATATTGTCTTGACCGCGCCCTATTTGCATACGGGCAAGGCGTGGGGCCTTCGCCTGGCCATCGCGAGCATGGGCAGCAGTCAACTCGGAGTGACAACGAGCGAGGGAGAGGTCAGCAAGATCGAGTGTTTTCTGGGTGCGCTGACCGGCGACCAGCCAATGGTGACGCTGCCGATGCTGCGGTCCAGGATGACAACCACCCGCTGCCCAGGCCGTAAGTTGCAGGAAAAGAGGTGAAAGGTTCACCAGCAATCGCTTGATTCGGGTTGCAGGAACGCGGGCCTGGGCCACGGGGGCGAAGGAGAACAATACAAGTCCTTGTTGACCGCTTTACAGCGTGACCGGCCCCACGGTTCGACACGGGCGGGCCGCAACAGAAGGGACGTAAATGCGGGTACTTCCCATTGTGGAGAAGCCGCGACGACCGCTCCTGCTGCGTTCACGATGGCAGGCGCACTGTGGTCACAGGAAGGTCCTGGACATCGGGTCAGGATGGTGCGCACGGGTGGGGTTGTCCTGTCCGGATTCCGCATCGAGTCGATGGAAAACGGCTATGTCATGCATGTTACGTCGTATGGGCGTCCTCGTTGCACTGGCCATCGGCATGCTTGCATTGAGCGCCTGCGATTCGCTGCGGGCCCACTACGTCAAACATCCGTCCAACGCGCTGGCACCGGCAACAAATACCGCCAGCGCGCGTTATATCCGGTCAGAGCTGGATCAGCATCACGACAAGTCCGGCTTCCGGCTGCTTGTGCGCAGCACCAATGCGCTGATGAGTCGCATTGCGCTCGCCGATCACGCGGAACACTCTCTTGATCTGCAGTACTACATCTTTGACAACGATGCGACCGGTCGGCTGGTGGCGCAGCGCCTGTTGCTGGCTGCCGATCGTGGCGTGCGCGTGCGTCTGCTGCTTGACGACATCAATGTAAACGACGGCATCGACATGCTGGACGCGCTCAATGCGCACCCGAACATCGAGGTCCGTCTGTTCAACCCGTTTCATACGCGTCATCCGTCCTGGCTGTCCAAGGTCACCCAGTTCCTGCTTCACCCCCGTCGGCTCAATCGCCGCATGCACAACAAGTCGTTCATCGCCGACAACAACGTGGCGATTGTAGGTGGCCGCAACATTGGCAATGCGTATTTCGACGCCGGTCACGGCACCAATTTTCGTGACCTGGACCTGATCGCCATCGGGCCTGTGGTCAAGGAGGCTTCACACGCTTTCGATGAATACTGGAACAGTGAATACGCTTACCCGGTCACGGCGTTTCCCAGCAAATACGCCAGTCACTACGATCTGGCGAAGTTGCGCGTGGATCTGACCAGGGAGGCACGCACGTTTGCTCAGTCGGACTATGCGCAATCGACCCTGGAGGAACTTCCCTACGGCCCCTCTGCGGATCGCGCCGGTGCCTGGTTCTGGGGTCCGGCGATGCTGGTAGCCGATCAGCCGGAAAAGATCGAGACCAGCAGGGACCATCCACGGCTGCGCATCGGTCCGCAAATCAAGACGATGACCGATCGGGCGCAAAAGGAAATCCTGTTCATATCGCCTTACTTCATACCCGGCGATACCTACACCCGCTATCTCACCGGGATTGCCAGCCGCGGTGTGAGCGTGAAGGTGCTGACCAATTCACTCGCCTCCACGGATGAACCTGCGGTGCATTCAGCCTATTCGCGCTATCGACGTGCGCTGCTCGAAGGCGGCGTGCAGCTCTACGAACTTCGGCCCTCCACCAAGATGAAGAGGAAAAGCGCACCGGGCACATCCTCGGGTGTCAGCCTGCATGCCAAGGCTATCGTGGTGGATCGGCAACTGGTGTTCATCGGCTCGATGAACATGGACGAACGCTCGAAACTGCTGAACACGGAGATGGGCATCATCATCGATTCCCCGGCGCTTGCTGAAGCGGTTACGCAGTTTTTCGACAACGCCACGCGACCGGCCAATGCCTACCATGTGGTGCTGATCAAAAAAGGTTCGCCACATGCGGGGAGGATGCAATGGCGGGCCAGCGACAACGGCAAGCCTGTCGTGTACGGCCACGACCCCAAGACCAGCGTGGCTCTCAGAATGGAAGTGAAGCTTCTCAAGCTGTTGCCAATCGAAGGGTTGCTCTGATGAACAAGATCATGATCACATGGATTTTCCTCGCCGTCCTGGCGACACCAGCATTTGCACAGCAGGCGGTCGAAGCCACCAGGCCCGAACAGCAGCAGGCCATCGAACAACAGAAAATTCAATACCTCATTGCTTCGGTGGCGGCCTTGCACCATGCCGTCTTCATCCGCAACGGCATCGGTTACAGTGCATCAAAAGCCGCGGCGCACATGCGCCTGAAGCTTCGCTTTGCCGGCGCTTCCGCAAGTACTGCCGAGGGCTTTATCAACTGCTGTGCTACCCGCTCGTCGATGTCCGGGATCAAGTACTCCATCAGGTTCAGCGATGGCCATGTGGTCGATGCGGCGGTGTATCTGCGCGGCAAGCTCGCTGAATACCCGGCACTGTCGATCAAAGGCACCCCTTGAGCTGGTGTAAAGGCCTCAGCGTTAATTTTTCAGGACACCTTTCTCGATTCTTGTGGCGTGAAGCGGTTGTTCATGCTGACTGATTGATGGCTAAAGCGTATCCAGCCGATCCAGATACTGCTCCGCCTGCGCCATTGTGGCCGCACGTTCGTCGGGATTCATGTTGTCCCAGTTGCGGTAGGCCATGGTCAATCGGGGATTGCGCCCGAATACATCGCGGTGTCGCAGGTGGAAATGCCAGTACAGGCTGTTGAAAGGGCAGGCGCGTTCGCCGTGGCGCAGCGTTTGCTTGTAGTGGCAGCCCTTGCAGTGGTCCGACTGACGATGAATATAGGATGCCGAGGCGGCGTACGGCTTGCTGCCAACCACGCCGCCGTCGGCGAACTGGCTCATGCCACGCGTATTGGGCAGTTCCACCCACTCGAAAGCGTCAACATAGATGCCCAGGTACCATCGATCCACCGCGTCCGGGTCGCAGCCGACCAGCAGCATGAAATTGCCGATGACCATCAGGCGCTGGATGTGGTGCGCGTAGCCCAGCGCCAGCGATTGTCCGATGGCCGCCTGCAGGCATGCCATGTTCGTTTTGCCTGTCCAGTACCAGGCCGGCAGCGGTCGGCTGGCGCTCAGGGCGTTCAATCTGGCATATCCCGGCATGCGCGCCCAGTAGATCGCACGCACGTACTCGCGCCAGCCGAGGATCTGCCGGACCAAACCCTCGGTCGCGGCGAGATCGACCTGGCCGTCTTCCAGCGCCGCAATGGCAGCGTCAATCACCTCGCGCGGATGCAGCATCTTGGTGTTCAGGGCGAAAGAAAGACCCGCGTGAAACAGCGTGGACGACCGCCCGCTCAACGCGTCCTGAAAGCGACCGAAGTGGGGCAACCGATGCGTGATGAAATCGGCCAGCCAAGATTGCGCCTCGCTACGGCTCAACGGCCAGCCAAAGTCCTCGGCCGTCGGCTCGCCCATGGTCTGCACGCCGGCCGCCTGGATCTCGGACCAAAGCGTGCGCAGGTCATGCTTTTGCCACGGCCACGAGGGTGCCGGAGGATCACCCGGCCACTTGGCACGGTTCTCCGTGTCGTAGTTCCAGCGTCCGCCGCGCGGCTGGCCATCCGCCTCGAGCAGGATCCGGTGACGCCGCCTGAGGTCGCGGTAGAAATACTCCATGCGTGGCACTTTTTGCGCAAAGCGGTCGACCGCCGCATCCCGCTCCAGCAGGAAATGTTCGGCGCTGAACACGCCGTGCGGCAGCCCGCTGGCCTCGAAGGCATCCTTGAGCGCCTGCTCCACGCGCCACTCATCGGCTTCCATGCGCTCCAGACGCGTTGCCCCGAAATGCTCGATCAGCCAGGGCAG
>NZ_JAQIBU010000234.1 GCF_027858935.1 Oleiagrimonas sp.
TGCCCATGGCCACACCCTCGGCCCGGATGATCTCGGGATTCTTCACGCCGATGAAGCCGAAGAAGGCAAGCAGATAGTTTTCCTGGAAATCCATGGGCGCCGCGGGGCCTTCGCTGTAGATCCCGCCGCGACTGGACACGATGATGATGCGCTTGTCGCCGGCCAGGCCTTCAGGCCCATTCTCGGTGTAGCGGAATGTCTGGCCAGGTACGGCAATGTGGTCGATCCATGCCTTCAACTGGGTGGGAATTCCGAAGTTGTACATTGGCGCGCCGATGACAACCGTTTCTGCGGCCAGGAATTCGTCCAGGATCTCCTGTCCGCCCGGGCCGGGTTCGCGTATGGCTTCCTTCACTGGGACCCAGTGACCGATGGGGTCCTTGACCAGGTCTCGATAATGGACCGTTGCGCCGGGATGGTCTGTGCGCAGTTCGGAGACCAGGGCTGCGGTGAGCTCGCGGCTGACCGAATGTTGTGCCAGTACGCTGGCGTCCAGGTGCAGAATATTCATGGTTGTTTCCTGATCATGTCCCGAGGGACGGTAGGTGTATGGCATGTATTCTTTGTTCTGGACAATGCTTTTGAAAGAGGGCATAAATGAACTAATTGTTCATACAGGGAAACAATCATGGATAATCGGAAAGGCGCTCTTTACGATCTGAACGACCTGTATTTTTTTTCCGCAGTGGTCGAGCACGGTGGATTTTCGGCGGCCGGCCGGGCGCTGGGAATTCCCAAGTCGCGTTTGAGCAAACGGGTCGCCCAACTCGAGGACCGTCTGGGTGTACGTCTGTTGCAGCGGACCACAAGGCGCTTCGTGGTCACGGATGTCGGCGAGCGGTTTCGTGCCCATTGCCGGGCGGTACTGGAAGAAGCCCAGGCAGCCCAGGACGCCATTGACGAACTGCAGTCCGAGCCGCGCGGCGTAGTCCGGGTGAGCTGCCCGGTTTCGCTGTCTCAGACCGTGATGGCTGAACTTCTTCCGGAGTTCATGGGACTGTATCCGAAGGTTCAGGTCCGTCTGCAGTCCAGTAACCGCCGCGTGGACCTTCTGGGCGAGGGTGTGGATATCGCGGTACGCGTGCGTTCGCGATTGGATGCCGACGCAACGCTGATCATGCGCAGCTTCGGAGAATCGCGTCTGCTGGCGGTAGCCAGCCGTATCTTCCTGGACAGGGAAGGGCGCCCCGAGACCCCAGAGGCCCTCTCCAGGTTGCCTGCGCTGTCCATGTACGAGCACGACGCGCAGCAGGTATGGACACTGGTTGGACCCGAGGGAAAAAGCTTCGACGTACCCATGCAGGCGCGCCTGATCAGTGGCGAATTCCCGATCCTGATGGAAGCGGCAAAGGCCGGCATGGGTGTGGCACTGCTACCCGCATGGGTGTGCGCGCCAGCGATCGCTGAGGGCGCGCTCGAAGTCGTGCTCCCCGGCTGGTCCACGCCACCGAGTTCGATGCATTTCGTTTATTCGAGCCGCCGCGGCCTGTTGCCCGGCGTACGCGCCCTTGTGGATTTCCTGGGTGAACGGTTGCCGCAGTCAGCGGAACGCTACAAGATGGATTGTGCTGGACGCAGGATGGCCTGAGCAGGGACGGCATGCATGCTAAGATCGGCCGCGATCGCGCCCATGGAAAAGGCTTGAACGGCATGCATATCGAAACCCGTCTACCCAAGGTCGGCACCACGATTTTCAGCGTGATGAGCCAACTGGCCGTGGAACACAAGGCCGTCAACCTGGGGCAGGGTTTTCCTGATTTCGACCCTCCCGTCGAGCTTAGAGATGCCCTGTCCAGGGCCATGAATGAAGGCCACAACCAGTATGCTCCGGGCATCGGCGTGGCACGCTTGCGCGAGCAGATTGCGCGCAAGACCGAACGCAGTTACGGCCGCCGCATCAGCGCCGATACCGAAGTCACCGTCACTTCGGGGGCGACCGAGGCAATCTTCTCTGCGATCGCCGCCTCGGTAAAGTCGGGAGACGAGGTGATCGTGTTTGACCCGGCCTATGACTGCTACGAGCCGGCGATCAACCTGCAGGATGCTCGCGCAGTCCATATTCCGCTGAGCGCACCTGATTTCGGGGTGGACTGGCAACGTGTACGTGATGCCATCACATCGAAAACACGCATGATCATCACCAATTCACCACACAACCCGAGCGGCGCGGTTTTTTCGCGCGCCGATCTTGATGCATTGGCCGAGGTGGTTCGTGGTACCGACATCCTGGTGCTGTCCGACGAGGTCTACGAGCACATGGTGTACGACGGTGCCGAACATCAGAGCGTACTGCGGCATTCCGAGCTGGCCGAGCGCAGCTTCGTGGTCAGTTCCTTCGGCAAGACGTGGCACTGCACCGGATGGAAGGTCGGCTACTGCGTGGCACCCAAGCCGCTGTCCGTGGAGTTTCGCAAGGTGCACCAGTACGTGACCTTCTGCACCTTCAGTCCGGCGCAGTTTGCCTTTGCCGAAGTGCTCGAAACCCTCCCGTCGCATGCGCTCGGTCTCTCGGCGTTCTACCAGGAAAAACGTGACCGCTTCCGCGCCATGCTGGAGGACTCACGCCTCGATCTGCTCCCGGTCCCCGGGGGGTATTTCCAGCTGGTGGACTATGCCGCCATCCGCGACACCGACGACATCAATTTCAGCGAATGGCTGGTGCGTGAGGGCGGTGTCGCCGGCGTGCCGCTCACGCCGTTCTACGAAACGCCGCCCAATTCACGACTTTTGCGCCTGTGCTTTGCCAAGAACGCCCCGACCATGCAGGCCGGTGCTGAGCGGTTGTGTGCGCTGTGAGTCTTTCTCCACTACGTCTGACCCTGGTCCAGGGCGCCACGCGCTGGCATGACGCCGAGGCCAACCGTGGGTATTACGCCGACCTGGTGCGCAGCCAGGCCGGTACCAGCGACTTGTACCTGCTTCCGGAAATGTTCCTCACCGGGTTTACCAATGAGACCGGCAGCCAGTCCGATACCATGGATGGACAAGGTCTGGAGTGGATGCGTTCGCTTGCATCCGAGGTTGGTGCGGTGATCACCGGATCGCTGGTCATCCGGGAAAAAGAGCACCATTTAAATCGTCTGCTGTGGGTACGACCGGATGGCAGCTTCGAGTACTACGACAAGCGTCATCTTTTCCGCATGGCCGGTGAACAGCATCATTACGCAGCCGGAAAGGCGAAGCTGACGGTCGAGTTGAACGGCTGGCGCATCCGCCCGCTGGTCTGCTACGACCTGCGGTTCCCGATCTGGTCGCGCAATGAACATGACGCGCAAGCTGCGGGAGGCATGGCCTACGACCTTGTTTTGTTCGTGGCCAACTGGCCGGCTCCGCGCCGCCAGGCATGGTGCAGTTTGTTGCGTGCGCGAGCCATCGAGAATCTGGCCTATTGTGCCGGCGTCAATCGGGTGGGTACGGACGGCAATGCCATTGCGTATGCCGGCGACAGCGCAGTGATTGACCCTTATGGCTCGGCGCTTGTGGATACTGGTGACCAGCAGCAGGTGGTCACGGTCCATCTGGATCCGGGATTGCTGCTTGCGCACCGCGAACGGTTCCCGGCATGGATGGACGCCGACCGCTATCGCATCGAAGACTGAGCGCTGCCTGTTCAGAGAATCTCGAGAATGGCTTCCGGCGGTCTGCCGATGGCTGCACGCGCGCCATGGATCACGATAGGGCGCTGGATCAGGATCGGATTTCGGGCCATGGTCTCAAGCAGTGCGGTGCGGTCAAGGCCGGGGTCGTCGAGTTGCTTTTGTTCATACACCGGTTCGTTGCGGCGCATGAGCTGGCGAGGCTGTAGCCCCAGCATTTCCAGCAGCTGCTCCAACTCGTCGACTGAGGGCGGCTGTTCCAGGTAGCGGACAACGTCTGGCTTGATGCCGCGTTCCTCGAGCAGCGCGAGGGTTGCTCGCGACTTGCTGCAACGAGGGTTATGCAGGATGCGGACGTTCATGGGATCTTTCCGGGATGCGTCAACGATTGCCGTTGTTATTTCCACCGCCATTTCCGCCACGACCCTGTCCATGGGAACGGTTGCCCGAAGGCTTTCCGCCCTTGCGTCGTCCACCGGGACCCGAAGGTTTGCCGCCGGGCTTGGCTGAACGGGATTTTGCCGGACCGGCGGAACCGCGGGTTTCACCGGCGAACCAGGTGCGTACCGAGGGCAATTCCTGGCCTGGGGCGACACCGCGTCGATTCTTGCGACGACCGCCACCGCCCGATTTTTCCGGACGCGCCACATTGCCATTGACGTCGCGCCCGGTCTTGCGTCCACCGCTGCCACGCTTGCCGCCTGACGGGCTATCGTCGCGGATGCGGTCATAGGCCGTCAGTTCGCGAGCCTCGCCGTGATAGTTGCCGGTCCAGGCACGGGGTTCGGCCTTGCCTTCTGGATGATATTCCTTGACGTGGCGGCTGGCCCGGCGCTGGTGCAATACCGGACTCAGGGTCAGTGTCGGCTGCGGCGCGCCCAGGCTGACCTGCTTGCGCAGGGTCTGGATGGCCTCGTCGGGCAGGTTTTCGCAATCGCCACGCCGGAGTCCGCGTGGCAGCTCCACGCTTCCATATCGGATGCGTTTCAGGCGGCTGACCAGGAAACCCTGGGAATCCCAAAGGCGGCGCACCTCGCGATTGCGACCTTCACGGATGGTCACGCGAAACCAGCTGTGGCTGCCCCCGCGGCTGATCACGGCGATATCGTCGAAATGGGCAGGTCCATCCTCGAGTTTGACGCCCGCCTTGAGTTTTTCCAGCGTCTCGTCAGGGACCTCGCCGTGAACGCGGCACAGATACTCGCGCTCGATCTCGTTGCTTGGATGCATCAGTGCATTGGCCAGTTCGCCATCACTGGTCATCAGGATCAGGCCGGTGGTGTTGACGTCCAGGCGACCTACGGCAACCCAGCGCGCGCCCTTCAGTCGAGGTAGCTGCTCGAATATGGTGGGTCGTCCATCGGGATCGTCGCGGGTGGTCAGCACGCCCTCGGGCTTGTTGTAGATCAGGACCTCGGCGTCGCTGCGATTGTCGGTGGAGACAACGTACTGCTTGCCATCCAGGACCACGCGATCCCCGGATTGCACGCTTACGCCGGTACCGGCGGTTTCGCCATTGAGTTGGACCTCGCCGTTCTGGATGCGCTGTTCGAGCATGCGTCTGGAACCGAGGCCGGCATTGGCCAGCACCTTGTGCAGGCGTTCGCTGATGGCAGGCTGTGTCTTGTGACTGGAATCACGTTTGAGGGTGAGTACGTTACGGCTATGCGCAGTCATGCGCGGTTCTCCTCGGTATCTGGATCGGCGGCGTCAGTGTCGACATCCGCAGCGGCCGGCGCCTCTTCGGCGGTGGCCTGGGTCGGGGTGAAAGTGGGAATGTCGTTGGCTTCGTTCGGGTCTGCGTCGCCGGTAGCGACGGTTGCCTGCGGGGATGCCTCAGTAACGGCATCCTTTGGTGGCGAGGGCGAAGAGTCGGCGCCGGTGTCGGCAACCTCGTCCAAAGCGGTTTCCTCACTCGGCATTGAGGCGCGGGCCGTGGGAGCTTCGCCATCAAGGTTCAATTGGGGATCAAAGTCTTCCATGTCGCGGATTTCGGCCAGCGAGGGCAGTTCGTCCAGGGACTTGAGGTTGAAGTAATCAAGGAATTCGCGGGTGGTGCCGAACAGTCCCGGACGGCCGGGCACATCGCGATGGCCCACCACGCGGATCCACTCGCGTTCCTCCAGGGTCTTGATGATGCTGGAGGATACGGACACGCCGCGTACCGACTCGATCTCGCCCCGGGTGATGGGCTGGCGGTAGGCGATCAGCGCCAGGGTTTCCAACAGCGCGCGCGAGTAGCGACTGGGTCGTTCGGTCCACATCCTGGCGACCCAGGCATGCACGTCCTGTCGGACCTGATAGCGAAAGCCCGAGGCAACCTCCACCAGCTCGACCCCACGACCTTCGCACTCACCGCGCAGGGACTCCAGGGCACGACCAATCTCGCCGTTGGGGATGCTGTCGTCCTCGGAGAACAGTTCAGCCAGTCGCGTGGCCGACATGGGTGCGTTGGATGCCAGTATCGCGGCTTCGATGATGTTTTTCAGGATGTTGAATTCCATGCCTCTACTCGTCGGAATCCGAGGCCTTTCCGGCCTTGAGGTAAATGGGGGCAAGCGGTTGCTCCTGAACGATCTCGACCAGCATTTCCTTGGCCAGTTCCAGGATGGCGAGGAAGCTGACCACGATGCCAAGTCGCCCCTCGGAGACATCAAACAGGCTCTCGAATCGGTGAAACGCTCCATCGCCCAGACGTGAAAGCAGATCGCCCATGCGCTGACGCACGCTCAGCGGTTCGCGTTCGATCTCATGGCGGCCGAACAGTTCGGCGCGATGCATGACTTCCTTGAGTGCAAGGAGCATTTCACGGATTTCCACCGTTGGCGGTATCCGGATGATGCTGCGGTCCGTGTCATGGGCATGAGCCGTAGCAAAATCACGTTCCATGCGTGGCAGTTCGTCCATGTCCTCGGCTGCCTGTTTGAACTGTTCGTATTCCTGCAGCCGGCGTACAAGTTCAGCTCGCGGATCTTCCTCACTGGATTCCTCGGTCGGAGGACGCGGCAAAAGGAGACGCGATTTGATCTCAGCCAGTATTGCGGCCATCAACAGGTATTCGGCTGCCAGTTCGAGACGCATGACTTCGCGCATCATCTCGATGTAGTGCATGTATTGCCGGGTGATTTCGGCGATCGGTATATCCAGGATGTCGATGTTTTGCCGACGGATGAGGTACAGCAGCAGGTCCAACGGGCCCTCGAACGCCTCCAGGATCACTTCCAGCGCGTCGGGCGGTATATACAGATCCTGCGGCATTTCCAGCACGGGCTGTCCATGCACCACGGCCAGCGGCATTTCCTGCTGCTGGGGCACATGCGTGAACGGCTGCTGCGTCAGGGCATCCACGGGTTGGACTGGAACTGGTTGGTTGGTCATAAGGGCGTAGGGCCCCTTTGCATTCCGGATCAAACGGCAATGTGCTCGTGACAATGTGCTTGTGCCAGTCCCTGGAGGACGCGGCAAGGCGTGGTTGTGGGTCTGGCGTGCCCGATGGCTGCGCCACGAATGACCGGTGTGTCGGACCGGTCGTGACGATTGACGCTATGCGTACCCCGGGCGTTGTGCGCGCAGTGCCTTACGTGACGGTTGTCGCAGCGGTTCGAAACCCGAACCCGCAACGAACAGGTACACGCAGTGCCATGTCTTGAGTGTCGCCCACTGGGCAGCCACTCGACAAGCCTCTGAATTACGAAAGATGCATGTGGGCAATGTCGCACGATGCACAAGGCCGGCAACCGGGAGCCCTTAATTCCACCCGAAGCGCTAGAGTATAGTTTGTGGTGTGGCAAGTCCAGTACTGATCGCGCCACGTCAAGACCCTGACGCAAGGCGACCAAGGTTGACCTCCAGGGTCGGCTTTCCATCATCGCTTTGATCGTCTGCGCCCCGCAGATCCCCGGCATCCGGGGTGATTGTGACAAGACGGTCACATTTTTAAGCAGCATCACCGGTTTCAGGTTCGGGATGATTAACCAGGCTCCTCGGTGGCCCGCAAATTGCTTGGTATGCCATGCGTCGGAAAGGTGAACATATTTTTCTGGCTCGCTCCGATTACCTCCTGAGGAACAGCCCAGCATGACTGGAAGTCAAAACACCGGTATCGATCCACAGGGCCGGCGTGTTCGCCACGCTCGCATGCGCATCGAGACGACGGTCCTGTTGAATCGGGGAACGGAATCGTTTCCCACCGAGCTCGAGGATATTTCGGCCACCGGAGTGCGCCTGCGCAAGCCCTCGCACTGGAGCGGTGGAGAAGGACAGACCTGGGTGGTAGACATGATCTTTGGCAACGACCTGCATATCCATGTCGATGCCCGCGTGATGTGGATTTCCACCCATTGGATCGGGCTGGAGTATTCACGCATACCCGAAGACAAGCAGGCCGCCCTGTGGACGTTGCTTGGCGGCTATGCTGACACGCTCGAGCCGTGGAAATAAGCCAAGTCTTGAGCCTGGCTGACCGTTCACCGTGTCGAGCAGCCGCCGCGCTGCGTCCCCGTAGCTTCGCGGAGCCGGTGGATCACGCCTGACGATTCATGGGCATGTCCACATCGGGGCAGATGCAGACATCCCGCGTACTTCTTGGACCGACAGGGCCGCGCAATCTCCGATTTGCAATCAGTTTTTCGCCTGCGTCGGGGACCAGCCCCACCTCGCCGGAAACAACCCATACGCACGCGTCTTCCTCCTTGTGCCAGTGTCGTTGGCTGGACCAGCCTCCGGGTGATAGTTGCAACAGGTTGACGCCGAAGTCGATGAGTGTGCCTGCATCACACAGGGTCTGAAGTTGGCGACCCTTGCATGGTGCATCCAGCAATGGCGGACAGGAACATCCACTGTGAAACGGGATGGATCCGCAGTCGATCCATAGGATGACGCACGATCAGCTTTGCTCGCTGGCGGTGCCTTCGCGCAATTCCCTGCGCAGGATCTT
>NZ_JAQIBU010000171.1 GCF_027858935.1 Oleiagrimonas sp.
CCGGACTGATGATCAGCTCCTCGCGCGCCATTCTGTACGCGGGCACGGACACAGACTTTGCCGCATCCGCACGTGCGGCCGCCCGGGCGATGCGGGACCAGATCAACCGCTGCCGCGTCGGCCGCGACTGACCGCTGGTGCAACCGCCGCAACCTGCAGGGCCGGCACATGGCGACAACCGCAAACCGCCGCTTCGCTGCAGGAACGTGGCTTGCGGCGACCGTTGCCGGACATGCCACCGCGTACGCAGTCAGGCCTCAAGTTCGGGATCAAGCTCGGGGAACAGCACATCGATAAAGCCGAACTTGCTGAAATCGGTGATCCGCGACGGATACAGCCGCCCGATCAGGTGGTCGCACTCATGCTGCACCACGCGCGCATGGAATCCTTCGGCCGTGCGTTCGATCGGCGCGCCCTTGCGGTCCAGTCCGCTGTATTCGATCAGACTGAAGCGCTGCACCGCGCCGCGCATGCCGGGCACCGAAAGACAGCCCTCCCAACCTTCCTCCATGTCCTGGGACAACGGAGTGATAACAGGATTGAGGAGGATCGTGAGTGGTACCGATTCGACATTCGGATACCGATCACTGTGATCGAAGCCAAAGACCACCACCTGCAGGTCCACTCCGATCTGCGGCGCGGCCAGCCCCACCCCGCCGGCGTGATGCATGGTGTCGAACATGTCCTCGATCAGCGCATCCAGCTCGGGCGTGCCGAATGCCTTCACCGGCTCGGCAATCCGAAGCAGGCGCGGATCACCCATCTTCAGGATTTCGCGGATCATCGAGATCTCCGTAAGCAAGCCTTGAACACTCTGACCAGCCTACGGCGAACAACCTGAATACGCCAAGCAAGGTCCCGTGCAGCCATCCCCTTCATGATGCGTGTCAGCGACCGCCGAACACCTTTTTCAACAGTGCCGTGGTGCGCGCTGCGGGATGTTCGCGTATGGCTTTTTCCTCGTCCCCGATGGTCTTGAACAGACCGTTCAGTGCCTCATGGGTGACGTAGGTGTCCAGATCCAGGTCATTGTGCTTGCTGGACTGGCCGAGCAGGGAAAGAGCCGATCCAAGAGTGCCTCCCCGACTGTCGGATACCAGGGCTTTGTAGTGCCGGGTAACGCCGACACTATTGGTGGCCCGTGCCACGATGGGCTGGATGCGGGCGGCCAATGCCGGGCCTTCCACGCGGCGGAAATAATCGGTGGCGGCGTGATCACCGCCGCTGAGAATGCCCCTGGCGTCCTGCAGCGTCATCTTGCGTATGGCCTGGCCAAACAGGTCGGCCACCTGCGGCACGGCCTTTTCCGCTGCGCGGTTCAGGCTGAGCTGGAAGGCGTCGACTTTGGCGCCCTGCCCCAGCTGACGTGCCAGCTGGGCAACCTGCTTGAGCCTGCCAGGCAATGGAATACGCACGGCGGGATTGTTCCAGAAGCCGTTGTGGCGACCCAGCGTGTCGATGGCGTGCGTGGTGCCCTTGGCCAGGGCCTGCTTGAGGCCGGCGACCACATCTCCTCCGGACAAGGCCGAAGTGCTGGTCACGGAGCGGCCCTGGATCTGTCGGAGAAGACTCTTCCACTGCGGGCCGGCAGGGGAGGACGTAGCTGCCGGTGACGACGCGCAGGCTGGAAGCACGCCGAGCGCCAGCAACAGTACACACGCAACGAACAACCGAGATGAAAAAGCGTTGGCAAGGCTCATGAGAACACTCGAATCAATGACCCGTCACGGGCCGTACAGGCAGGCGTTGGTCTAGTCGTCAGACACCGGCCGCTTTCGTTTTCCAGCCCTGGTCCCAGGAAGCGTGATCAGAAAATGCGACCAGATCCCCAACCAGACTACTGCAGCGATCCAAGGTTTGCGCAAAACCGGGTCATGATTGCGCAGCCAGCGCCACATGCCGGTGTGCTTGTGGCGACTGACAAACACCGGCCGGTGATGGCTGGAACCGCCGCCGGCATGTTCGACGCAGACATCCCCGGCCAGCAATACCTCGTAACCGGCATCGCGCACGCGTCGACACAGGTCCAGGTCCTCGAAGTGCAGAAAAAAGTCCTCGTCGAAACCCCTGCAACGTTCGAACACGCGCATGGGCAGCATCATCAGCGCGCCGGACACGGCCTCCTCGACGCTGACGCCTTGCGGGAGCGGGCCGGGCACGTGTACGCCATCCAGGCCGACGCTGTCCGTCTTGCCGCGCAGGGTGTTGCGCACGCGTTGCAGCAGGGGGTCGCGCCGCCGCGAAGACGGATCGACCGCGCCATCGGGAGACTGGATCACCGCTCCGACCAGCCCGCCATTGCGGCGTGAAGCAAGCGCCTCGCGCATGCGCCGCATGGTCCCGGGCTGCAGCATGCAGTCGGGGTTGAGAAAAACAACATGGTCGCCGCGCGCCTGTGTGGCGCCGATATTGGCTGCCGCGCCAAAGCCCAGGTTGCTGCGGTTGTAGAGAATGTGAAGGTTGCCCAGGTCGCTGTGCGCACGGGCGATGGCCTCCGGCTCGCCGTCTTCGGAACCGTTGTCGACCACGATCACCTCGACCGCCACGTCGCTGGCCAGTGCGCGGTTCACGCACTCGCGGGTGGACGGTCCGCTGTCGGCCGTGACAATGACGATGCTGATGTATTGCTCATCCATTGCGATCTGTTCCATCCCTGTCGGTGCATGGACCGGGCATATCCGAAGCCGCCCGAAGCATCGCCGATGCTAACCCGTTACGGCAAAACCGGCCAACCGGGTGATCAGTCCAGCCACACGCGGGCGTTGCGGAACATGCGCATCCAGGGCGAGTCCTCGCCCCAGGCCTCAGGGTGCCAGGACATCTGCACACTACGGAACACGCGCTCGGGATGCGGCATCATGATCAGCACGCGTCCATCTGCGGCCGTGAAGCCGCCAAGACCACCGGGCGAACCATTGGGGTTCAGCGGGTAACGCTCTGTCGGGGCGCCGCGGTTGTCCACGTAGCGCAGACAGCCATGGCTGCGGGACGGGCTGCAATCGGCCGGAAAGTCGGTCCGGCCCTCGCCATGCGCGACCACCACCGGGATCCGCGAACCCGCCATCCCCTTGAGCAGGATGCTGTCCGATTCCATCACCTCGAGCGTGGACAAACGGGCTTCATACTGCTCGGAAGCATTGCGCAGGAACTTTGGCCAATGGTCGGCGCCGGGAATGATGTCCTTCAGTTGCGACAGCATCTGGCAACCGTTGCACACGCCCAGGGCAAAGCGGCCGCTGTCGGCAAAGAAACGCTCGAACTGCGGGCGCAGGTGCTGGTTGTGCAGGATGGTGGTCGCCCAACCGCGACCGGCGCCCAGCACGTCGCCGTAGGAGAAGCCGCCGCAGGCGGCCAGGCCATGGAATTTTTCCAGGGTCGCTCGTCCGGCCAGCAAATCCGACATGTGCACGTCCACCGCCTCGAATCCCGCACGGTCGAAGGCCGCAGCCATCTCGACCTGTCCGTTGACGCCCTGCTCACGCAGGATCGCAACGCGCGGACGCTTGCCGGTGGCGATCATCGGCGCAGCGATGTCCTCGGCTGGATCAAACGTGAGCTTGGGCTGGATGCCGCGGTCGTCATCATCGATGCGCCACTCGAGTTCACTGTCGGCGCACTCTGGGTTGTCGCGGCGGCGCTGCATGGCATGGCTGGTTTCGGACCAGGCCTTGAACTGCTCCTTCCAGTTCCACTTTGCAAAGACATCCGTGCCCAGCAGCAGCTTGATGCCCAGCTTGCTGCGCGGCTCGCCGATGCGGTAGCTCAGGCCCGCAACCCCATGCTTGTCGAGCAACGCGCGGAACGCCTCGCGATGGTCGCGCGGCACTTGCAGCACAGCGCCCAGTTCCTCGTTGAACAGCGCGCGCAGGCTGGCATCGGCCCAGCCTTCAAGCTGGATCTCCAGGCCGCAATGACCGGCAAAGGCCATTTCCAGGAGCGTGACGATCGCACCGCCATCGGAACGGTCGTGATAGGCCAGCAGCATGCCTTCGGCGTTGGCTTCCTGGACCAGATCAAACAAGCCCTTCAGACGTTTCGGGTCATCCAGGTCGGGCGGCACGCCGCCGCCGCGGTTGAAGGCCTGGGTCAGCGCCGAGGCGCCGAGGCGATCACGACCGCCGCCGAGGTCGATCAGCCACAGGTCGGACTCACCCTTGTCCAGGCGCAACTGCGGGGTAAGCGACATGCGCACGTCATCGACACGGGCAAATCCGGTCACGACCAGCGAGACCGGCGACACGGTGCGTTGCTCCCCGTCCTGCGGATCGTCCCATACGGTCTGCATCGACAGCGAGTCCTTGCCCACGGGGATCGAGATGCCCAGCGCCGGACACAGCTTCATCGCCACCGCATGCACGGCGTCGAACAGCGCCGCGTCCTCGCCCTTGTGGTCGACGGCCGCCATCCAGTTGGCCGACAGGCGGACCCGGCCGAGATCGCCGATCGGCGCGGCGGCAAGATTGGTGATGGCCTCGCCCACGGCGATGCGTGCAGCATCGGGACTGGACAACAAGGCCACCGGGGCGCGCTCGGCCATGGCCATGGCCTCACCGGCGTAGCCGTCGAAATCGAGCAGTGTCACCGCGCAATCTGCCACCGGCACCTGCCATGGTCCCACCATCGGGTCGCGCGAGCACAGGCCACCGACGCTGCGGTCGCCGATGGTGATCAGGAACGACTTGCTGCCGACCACCGGCATGCGCAGCACCCGGTCCAGGGCTTCGCGGATATCGATACCCGACAGATCAGGCACCAGGTCCACGCGCGGCTTGCTGCGAACGGCATCGCGGTGCATGCGCGGCGGCTTGCCGAAAAGCACGTCCATCGGCAAGTCGATCACACGTATGTCGCGACGTGTGTCATGCACTCGAAGGTGGGCCTGCTCGGTGGCCTCGCCCACCACGGCCAGCGGGCAACGTTCGCGCACGCAGATGGCCTCCAGGGTCTCCAGATCATCCGGGCGCACAGCAATGACATAGCGCTCCTGCGACTCGTTGCACCACACCTGCATCGGTGTCAGCGCCGGGTCGTCGCAGGGGATCTTTGCCAGGTCGATGTCGCCGCCCAGACCTGCGTCGTGCAGGATCTCGGGAATCGCGTTGGACAGGCCGCCGGCACCCACGTCATGAATGCTGACCATGGGATTGGATTCGCCACGCGCCCAGCAACTGTCGATGACTTCCTGGCAGCGGCGCTCCATCTCCGGGTTGTCGCGCTGCACCGAGGCGAAATCCAGCGCATCGGTGGAACTGCCCGAGGCCATCGACGAACCGGCCGCGCCGCCCAGGCCGATCAGCATCGCCGGTCCGCCCAGCACCACGACCTTGTCGCCGGGCCGAACAGTGCCCTTGGCCACGTGCTGATGACGGATGTTGGCCAGGCCACCGGCGATCATGATCGGCTTGTCGTAGCCGCGGCGCACGCCGGGCGTGCCGTTCTCGACCTCAAAGCTGCGGAAGTAGCCGCCCAGGCAGGGCCGGCCGAACTCGTTGTTGTAGGCAGCCGCGCCCAGCGGGCCATCGCGCATGATCTCGAAGGCGCTGGCGAATCGGGCCGGTAGAGGACGATCGTTCTCCCACGGCCGCGCCAGTCCGGGAATGCGCAGGTGCGAAACAGAGAAACCGTTCAGGCCGGCCTTGGGCTTGCCGCCGCGGCCGGTGGCGCCCTCGTCGCGGATTTCACCACCGGCGCCGGTGGCCGCGCCTGGCCACGGGGCGATGGCGGTGGGGTGGTTGTGCGTCTCGACCTTGATGGCAAAGTCGATCGTCTCCTCGTGTCCGCGCCATACGCCATCGGCAGAATCGGCAAAGAAACGGCGCCCGGGGCCGCCCGCAACGACCGCGGAGTTGTCGCTGTAGGCCGACAGGGTATGTTCGGGGGAGATCTTGTGGGTGTGCCGGACCATGCCGAACAGCGTGGCCGTCTCCGGCTCCGCATCGACCGACCAGGTGGCATTGAAGACCTTGTGCCTGCAATGCTCGGAGTTGGCCTGCGCGAACATCATCAACTCGGCGTCGCTGGGATCGCGGTCCATCTCGGCATAGCGCGCGGCGAGGTACTCGATCTCGTCATCGGCCAGCGCCAGGCCCAGGTCGCTGTTGGCCTGCCGCAGAGCCTTGGTGGCGTCCTCATTCAGGTCGACGCGTTCGAGCGGTCCCGGCTTGCCATGCAGAAACAACCCCTCGGCCTCATCGATCCGTGTCAGCACGGACTGCGTCATGGCATCGTGCAACTGGCCTGCCAGCAGGTTCCAGTCCGTCGAATCGGGCTCGGGAAGCCCCTCCATGCGATAGGCCACGCCGCGCTCCACACGGACCATGTCCAGGCCAGCCTCGTGCACGATGTCGGTGGCCTTGCTCGACCAGGGCGAAATGGTCCCCAGCCGCGGAACCACCCAAACCGACGCCTGTGCGGGATCGCCGTCGCGGGCGTCAAGCACCTCGATCAGGCGGGTACGCGTCGACGACCCAAGGGACTGACCCGCTTCGACAAAGTAGACAAACCAGGTCGCATGCACGCGCACGCCACGATAGATCGTGTCCAGGCGCGCATTGAGCTGGTCGAGACGAAACGGGGAGAGGGCACTGTGCCCGTCGAGAGCAATCATGTGCGTTCTTGGAAGAGGAAAGAGACCATTCTATCTGATGGCCGGCCGCGTCAAAACCACCGCAGTGTGCGCGCCCCCGCTGCGCCCTCAAACGACCGGTTCAGGGGCTTGACGACACCGAACTGCCGCTGTCCGCAGCGTCCCGCGCATCGCTGACCCGTGTCATGCGCAAGGCGTGCAGCAACTGGGACGGACTGAGGTAACCGCCCACCACGGAACCGTCCCCGGCAATGATGGTCGGTGTGGCATCCACGCCGATGCGCTCGCCAAGCCGATATTCACGCGCGATCGGGTTGGGACATTTTGCCACAGGGACAGTGGCCCCCACCTTGGCCTGGTCGAAGGCCTTCTTGCGATCCGGTGCGCACCACACCGACACCGCCTTGACGTACGAAGGTGTTTCGCGACCGCTGGGGACCGCCTTGATCCCCGAACGCGGCCAGAACAGGTAGCGCACCGCGATACCCTCGGCGTTGTAGGCCGCCATCTGTTGATGGAACACGCGGCAATAACCGCAGTCGATGTCGGTGAACACCGTCACCGTGAACTTCGGATGCGCCGGCGCATAGGTCAGGTAGTCGCTGGCGGGAACGGCGGCAAGGGTCTCGCGTCGTACGGTGTCCATCCGCCGACGGGTCAGATTACGCTGTGCCGGGGCGTCATACAGCGTGCCGGCCATCACATAGGTTCCATCGGCGCTGACATAGACCATGCTGCCTTGCACCAGGGCCTGGTAGAAACCGGGGACCGGCGCCGGGCCGACATGGCTTATCGTTGCGCCGGGCGCCAGACCGGCAAGCGCCTTGTGAACAACCTGCGAGGCGTGGCCTTCGGTGCCCGCGCTTGCATTCGCAATCACCCCGGCGAAAAGGGCAAGCGCGACGATGGGGAACAGCACCCTTGGTAACGTCTTCATGTGGACTCTCGACTCCGGGCCAGGGACACGCTGGGTGCGTGCGGGGCCGGTTTGTGACGCATTGTCTCACGATGATCGGACGCACAACACAGGATGGGTGCCCGGCCTGCACTGCGGGATGCGCAGCGTTGGTCAGCCGCGCGGATGGTGCCGGGCATGCAGGCGCTTGAGCCCCTCTCGGGCCACCAGGGTATAGATTTGCGTGGTGCTCAGTGCACTGTGGCCCAGCAGCATCTGCAGCGCGCGCAGGTCCGCGCCGTGATTGAGCAGATGGGTGGCGAAGGAGTGGCGCAACACGTGCGGCGAGATGCGCCTGGCGTTGATGCCCACCTGCATGGCGTAGCGTTTGACCAGGATCCAGAACATCTGTCGGCTCATCGCCGCGGCGCGATTGGAAAGAAACAGCGCCGCCGGCTGGCGACCCCGCGCCAGTTGCGGACGTGCGTCATGCATGTAGCGGGTGATCCAGTCCAGCGCGGTCTCGCCCACCGGGACCAGCCGGTCCTTGTCGCCCTTGCCGGTCACCCGCAGCACCCCCTGACCCAGGTTGAGGCCGGCGACCGGAAGGTTGACCAGTTCCGAGACGCGCAGGCCCGAGGCGTACATCAACTCGAGCATGGCGCGGTCGCGCAGCCCCAGTGGCGTACCGACATCGGGTGCGGCCAGCAGTGCCTCGATTTCTCGCTCGCCCAGTGCCTTGGGCAGGCCACGCGGCAATTTGGGGCGCTGCAGCAGCAGCGTCGGATCCTCGAAACCGGTTCGCTGGCGACCGATCCAGCCGTAGTAGCGGCGAAAGGTGGTCTGCCGCCGCGCCATGCTGCGTGCGGACACACGCTCGGCACCCAGATATCCGGACAGATCCTCACGCCGGGCCTGTTCCAGACCACGCGCGTGTCCGGCGAGCCAGCGCGCGAGTCCCTCCAGATCGCGGCGGTAGGCTTCCAGCGTGCGCTCGGCCAGGCCGTCCTCGGACCACAGCCGCTCGATGAAGGCATCGATGCTGGCGCGGTCCACATCGGCGATACTGTGCATCTGTTTGCCCATGACCGGATGCTGGACGCAATGATGTGGCCGGCGCAAGCCCATGAATGAATCGACCCTCCTGCCCGCGCCGCTCTGGCGCCGCCTGCTGGCCCTGGCCTA
>NZ_JAQIBU010000353.1 GCF_027858935.1 Oleiagrimonas sp.
ACCGTGAGGCCATGTTTCTCCATCATGCGGCGGGTGGCCAGGGCGACCACCCTGCTGTCCTCGATGTACAACACCTCGCCCTGGGCCTGGTCATCCGGGTGCACATAGCCGCGGATGAAGTCGGCCAGGGCCTTGAATCCGAGGCCCTTGTCAAAGTAATCGGTCACGGCCTCGCCGAGAGAGCGCTCGCGCAGACGCTGATCGACGTCACCGGAAATCACCACAATCGGGATGTAGGCCTGGGGCACATGTTGGCGGATGTGACGTGCCAGTTCGACACCATCGATGTCGGGCAGGCGCAGGGCCACCGTGACGAAGTCGATCACACCATCGGCCAGCGCCGCGCGCGCTTCCTCGCCGCTGCCGCAGGGGACCACGGTGGCTTCGGGCAACTCCTTCTTCAGGACCTGTTCGATCAGGCGCCGCACCACCCTGGAGCCATCGACCACCATGACGCGCGGCTGCGCACTTGCGATGTGACGACTGAGGTCCCTTTTCATTGCATGCTCCATGTATTGCGTGCTGGACTCATGTCAGTGCACGGCGCAACTGCCGGGCACTGACAATTCGTGCGCCCAGCCAACCAAGCACGGCCGCCAGCAACGGCACCAGCGCCAGTTGCCAGAGTGGCAGGCCGACAAAATGCAGCCGCCCATCGTAACTTGCGGCCAATCGCGCCACCGGCCCGTTCAGCAGGGCTTCCAGCAACAGTGCCAGCAAAACCGCGACCAGCCCTCCGGCCAGACCGTACCAGACTCCGGCATAAAGATACGGCCGCCGCACGAAGGCCGGGCTGGCACCGATCAGACGCAGCACCGAGATCTCGTCTGCGCGGCTCTGAATGTCCAGACGCACGCTGTTGCCCACCACCAGCAGCGCCGCCAGAGATAGCAATGCGGCCAAAAGCATGACCGCACGCGTAGCCACCGAAAGCAGGGCATCCAGGCGCTGGCGCCAGGCGCCGTCATCCTGCACCTGGGCGACCCCGGGGCGGTCGCGCAACCATGTCAGCAGCGTGCCCACCTGTGCCGCCTGCGCGTCTGACGAGGGCGTGACCACCAACACGAACGGCAGCGGGTTGGAGTCCAGGGCATCGAGGGCCTTGCCGAACCCCTGCATGGTGGCCAGTTCGGTCATGCCCTGTCTGGGCGTGCGCACCACGACAGCGGAGACTTCGGGGCGCGATTTGACCTTCCCGGCCAGGCTCTGGGCCGCATCGGCATGCAGGTTGGTGTTCAAGAACACGCTGATGGTCTGGGTCTGCCCCAACGCCCCCCCCAGCCGCTGGAGGTTGACCAGAAGCAGGCCAAAAGTCAGCGGCAACGCCAGGGCAAACCCCATCACGGTGACCGTCATCAAGGTCCCCAGGGGGCGACCGCCCAGACGATGCAGACTGGCCACCAGTCCCCAGCCATGCTGCTCGCGCCAGGCAGCGAAATGGCGCGGACGCGACCGTGCCGCGGTCTCGTGGGATTTGCGCGCACGTGCCATCAGGACATCACCTCGGTGGCAGGCACGTCATCGACCAGCCGACCCTGGTCCAGCACCAGCACCCGCTTGCGGGTGCGCTTGATCAGCATCAGGTCGTGGCTGACCACCAGCACCGTGGTACCGACGCGCTGGAACTGGTCGAACAGGCCCATGATCTCGGCCGACAGCTGCGGATCCAGGTTGCCGGTCGGCTCGTCGGCAATGATCAGCGATGGCTTGCCGACGATGGCCCGCGCAATGCCCACACGCTGCTGTTCGCCCGCGGAAAGGGCCACCGGCGCCTTTTTTTCGTAGGCCAGCAGGCCCACCTTCTCCAGCGCCGCGCGTACCTTGCGGGCACGTTCGGCCGGTGCAATACCCTCGATCACCAGTGGCAATTCGACGTTGGCGAACACCGTGCGGTCCATCAGCAGGCGATGATCCTGGAACACCATGCCCAGCTTGCGCCGCAGTTTCGGCACCGCGCGGGCGCGGGCCGTCGCCAGATTGCGCCCGTCGACCGTGACGGTGCCCCGGGTGGGCCGCTCGATCAGTGCCAGCATCTTCAGCAGGGTGCTCTTGCCTGCACCCGAATGACCGGTGATGAACACCATCTCGCCAGGTTCCACCCGGAACGAGAGTTCGGAGAGGGCTTCCTGGCCGGTAGGGTAGCGCTTGCTGACCTGGTCGAAACGGATCACGGCGTCGGCAGTGTTCGGGAAAACGCGAGCATACCGTGACGACCGGGGGTTGCCATAGGCAGATGGCAAGATCCGCTTTGGATGAACCCTTTTCTCTGCGGCCAGGGGCGGATGCTAGGGGCTGTCCCCAAGCTCGGCAAGCGCCGGTTCAGAGAAATCCGGTTGCAACGGACCAGGCTTTGGCCATGCCACCTGACACGACGGTAACATCGCCTGCGGACAAGCCAAGGGCACGATCTCTGCCCGTGGCCGCGCAGGCAGGCGCGAACGAAACTCAGCTGCCGCCGAACAGTCGCTTGAAAAAGCCGGCTTTTCTGGGTTTGCTGGTGGCGGAGGGCGCAGGCTCGGCATGCACCTGACGGCTGCCGGACGGTTTGGCCGGGGACGGTGTCTTGGCCTTGGTGCCAGGGCGTTCGCGGTTGTCCTTGCGCGGCCCGTTGGCCTGGGCGTCATCACCAGCGCGCTTCGGGCTGCGGCCTGCGGACGTGCTGCCTTGGGACGCTTCGCCCTCACCACCGCGCCCGCGGCCACCCCGGCCGCCACGACGGCGGCGACGACGCGGCTTGTCCGAACCGGAACCGTCCGCTGGCGCTCCGGAAGCCGGTGCCTGCGGCGCAGCTGCGGGTGCCTGTTCAGGAGTCACCGTTTGTGGGGATTCGCCACGAGCCTGCGAACGACTTCCTGTGCTGGAACCGACGGACCTGGGTCCGCCGCGACCCCGTCCCCGCTTGCGCGAGCCGCCGGATCCGGAGCCGTCCCCTTGCGCGCCGGTCGGCGTGTCCGGAGCGTCGTCGTCGTCGTCCTGCAGGTGTGCCGACTGGGGAAGAGGCCTGGGCATCTTCAGCATCGCCGGATCGATGGCCTCGACCGGAATCTTCTGTTCGATGTAGCTCTCGATGTCCGGCAGGCCCATGGCATAGAGGTCGCAGGCGAAGCTGATCGCATCTCCCTCGGCGCCCAGGCGCGCGGTGCGGCCGATGCGGTGCACGTAGTCCTCGGCGTCCTGCGGCAGGTCGTAGTTGAACACGTGGCTGACGGCCGGGATGTGCAGGCCGCGCGCGGCCACATCGGTGGCCACCAGCATGTCGATCTGACTGTCCTTGAAGCGCTGCAGCAGTTTCTGCCGCTTGACCTGCGGCACGTCGCCGGACAGGGCGCCGACACGGTAGCCGTGCTTGCGCAGGCGCTCCTTGACGCGCTCCACCGCGGCCTTGGTGTTGGCGAACACGATGCTGCGTTTCGGTTTGTGCTGTTCGATCAGGTTCAACAGCAGCGGCATCTTCTCTTCCTTGGCCGGGAAGTAGACCACTTGGCGGACCTTGTCGGCGGTGACGTTGTCGGTCTCCACCACGACCTTCTCGGCCTCGTTCATGTGCTCGTAGGCCAGCTCCAGCACGCGATGGCTCAGAGTCGCAGAGAACAGCAGCACCTGGCGCTCGTCGCGGGCGGGCAGGCGGCGGAAGATGTAGCGCACGTCCTTGATGAAGCCGAGATCGAACATGCGGTCGGCCTCGTCGATCACCATCACCTCGATGGAATCCAGGGCGAACACGTGCTGCTTGTAGTAGTCGAGCAGGCGGCCCGGCGTGGCGATGATGATGTCGCAGCCATCGCGCAGCTGCTGGCGCTGCTTGTCGTAGTCCACGCCGCCGTAGATCAGCGCCATGCGCAGCTCGGTGTCCTGGCCGATGGCGCGCGCATCCTTCTCGATCTGGATGGCCAGCTCGCGGGTCGGCGCAATGATCAGCGCGCGCGGGTCGCTGTCCTTGCGGTTGGCCATGGCCGGCTTGGTCAAAAGCTGGTTCATCAGCGCGACCAGGAAGGCGCAGGTCTTGCCCGTACCGGTCTGCGCCTGCCCGGCGACGTCGCGCCCGGTCAGCGCGATCGGCAGGGCCAGCGCCTGGATCGGCGTGCAGCGGGTGAAGCCGCAACCGGCCAGACCCTTTTGCAGCTGTGGATGGAGATCGAAGCTTTCGAAGAAGGTTTCGGTGAGTACGTGTTCTGCCATAAATCCTGACCAGGCCGGCAAGCGCACGGCTTGTGGCGTGAGTACGGCGCGCCGGGTATTGGCGCCACCGTGAGAATGTCTGTGCGGGCATGATGGCCGCGCGGTCCAAGGGATCGGATCGGCGCGGGTCGGGCGGGACACCAGTCGTCCCGCGAGGCCGGAGCCGGGCCAAGACCACCCTGATTCATGAAGCAGGTGGCTTGAATCCCACCCCGAGTTGCGCTGGAATGAACGGTATGCCGCGATGGCAACCCGCTTGATTTTTCCAATTCCACCCGCAATCTGTGGGTGCCACAGTGTAGCCGATGCCGGACATTTCGTGCGCAGGCATCCAGCGCACCCCCTTTCCTGCCATGGAGACATCCCCAGTGAGCGATCTGATTACCCATATCAAAGACAGTGAATTCGAATCCGAGGTGCTCAACTCGGACGTACCCGTTCTGGTTGACTTCTGGGCCACCTGGTGTGGACCGTGCAAGGCCATTGCCCCGATCCTGGACGAAGTGGCCAAGGATTACGAAGGTCGCCTGAAGATCGTCAAGATCGATATTGACCAGAACCAGAAGACCGCCGTGAACTACAGCGTGCGCGGTGTACCGACCATGATGGTGTTCAAGGGCGGCAAGGTCGAGGCCACCAAGGTCGGCGCCGTACCCAAGGGCCAGATCACCCAGATGGTCGACGGCCTGCTCTGAAACGCCGCATGCCGTGTCGCACAAGCTACCTCCCGCGCGACACGGTGTTTGCGAAGGGCTGCCTGCAGTGCTAGATTCCTATCCATGTCGTAGGGCCATTCGCGCCCGCGCTTTCGTACCACCCCCGATGACCCCTTCCTTTCAACGGCGCCCTGCGAGGTCCGTTCGTGTCCGATACCGATAGCAACAAGCCCGCCGAGACCACGCGTCCGGCTGATTCCGCGGCCGCTGAAAAGCCCGCCAAACCCAAGCGCACGCGGGCCAAGCCTGCCGCCAAGTCCGAGGCGCAAGCGCCGGCCAAGCCCGAGGCGTCCTCCGCGCCTGCCTCGGCACCCGCCCCTGCACCTGCGTCCAGCAAGGACTCAGGATCTGGTCATGGCGGCAACGACGGTGCTGCTGGCAACGACGGCTCCGGCGGCTCCGGCGGCTCCGGCGGCTCCGGCGGCAATGACGGCAACACCAACGGCGGCTCCGACAATGGCGGCTCCGATGGTGATGGCCATCAGCGCGCCCAGGGCGGTGACAAGAAGCAACGCAACAACCCCAACCGCAGCGGCGGCGGAAGCGGCAATGAACCGCGGCGCGGACGCCGCAGGCGTCACGAACGCGGTCCGCGCGGCAACAACAGCAACAACAGTTCGCGCGGCGGCGGCCCCAACAATGGGCTGCCCATGGACGACGACGAGAACTTCGACGCCGGCAGCGACGACCGCATCATCAACCTGACCGAGCTCAAGCGCAAAAACGCCATCGAGCTGCTGGAAACGGCCGATGCGCTGGGCGCCCACGAAGGCGTGGCCCGTGCCCGCAAGCAGGACGTCATCTTCAACATCCTCAAGGCCCACGCGCGCTCCGGCGGCGGGATCTGGGCCGAGGGCGTGCTGGAGATCCTGCAGGACGGCTTCGGCTTCATGCGTTCGGCGGACGAGTCCTACCTGGCCGGTCCCGACGACATCTACGTCAGCCCCAGCCAGATCCGCCGTTTCAACCTGCGCACCGGCGACTACATCACCGGTCGCGTGCGCCCGCCCAAGGAAGGCGAGCGCTACTTCGCGATGCTGCACGTGGAGACCATCAACGGCGACCCGCCGGAAGCCTCCAAGAACAAGATCCTGTTCGAGAACCTGACCCCGCTGTTCCCGCGCAAGGCGTTCCACCTGGAGCGTGGCAACGGGTCCACCGAGGACATCACCGGACGCATCATCGACCTGATCGCGCCGATCGGCTGCGGCCAGCGCGGCCTGCTGGTTTCCCAGCCCAAGGCCGGCAAGACCATGATGCTGCAGAACGTGGCCCAGGCCATCGTGCAGAACCACCCCGAGGCGCACGTGATCATCCTGCTGATCGACGAGCGCCCGGAGGAAGTCACCGAGATGCAGCGCACCGTGCGCGCCGAGGTCATCAGCTCCACCTTCGACGAACCGGCCGTGCGCCACGTGCAGGTGGCCGAGATGGTCATCGAGCGCGCCAAGCGCCTGGTCGAGCACAAGAAGGACGTGGTGATCCTGCTCGATTCCATCACCCGCCTGGCACGCGCCTACAACACCGTGGTGCCGTCCTCCGGCAAGGTGCTCACCGGCGGCGTCGACGCCAACGCCCTGCAGCGCCCGAAGCGCTTCTTCGGCGCCGCGCGCAACGTCGAGGAAGGCGGCAGCCTGACCATCATCGCCACCGCGCTGATCGACACCGGCAGCAAGATGGACGAGGTGATCTACGAGGAGTTCAAGGGCACCGGCAACATGGAAGTGCACCTGTCGCGGCGCATCTCCGAGAAGCGCGTGTACCCGGCCCTGGACATCAACCGCTCCGGCACCCGCCGCGAGGACCTGCTGATCCCGCCGGACCTGCTGCAGAAGATCTGGATCCTGCGCAAGCTGCTGCATCCGATGGACGAGCTGGCCGCGATCGAGTTCATGCTCGACAAGATGAAGAACACCAAGACGAATGACGAGTTCTTCAACTCCATGAAGCGCTGAAGGGCCGGGAATCGTGAATGGGGAATCGGGATTCGTAAAAGCCTACGTTCCCCGACCATCCCGCAACGATATCCCCCGGTCATCATTCCTGCGAAAGCACACTGTCGTCCGGAATCATCTTGCGCCACGCGTAGAGTTGCATGGCGCCGTAGCGCGCAGCATGCGCGCCGCTTTTCGGGGCCCCTCTGGAGGGGTGTGCGGCGGATGAAAAGGCCCGTAGGGGCGACGTCAGGGATGGCGTCGCCTTTTCGTCAGTACAGGATGTGCTGTCGAAAAGCCCAGCCGCCGCACACGAACCCTGCGGACAGCAGTGGGCTTCCGCCGGTGTGACGGACAAGGAAAATCGGAAGAGCCGGCCTCGCGCCGGCTTTTTCGTGTCCTCACCCCCGCGTGACATACTCAATGGCGTCTCCGGCGGGCAGGGAAACACCCATGCAACAGGGATGGCTGGCACTCCTTGGGATCTTCTTCACGACCATGGCATCGGCATCGACGCCAAAGCCAGCATCGTCATCGGCAATGGGACCAGGACGAAGAGAATCGATGCATGCCCAAAGCATGGATCTGTGCCGGCTGGTACGGTCCACCGTCCACGGGCAGTGGCAACACCACTTCTACGCCGCATCGTCGGTCGTCTCCGGCATCATGGTCGCGGCCATGGACGGGGATACCACAGCGGTTCGCAAGGGACTGGCCGCCTTGCCACCGGATCAGATCGCGCGCTGGCGCCAGACCGCGCTGTCCCAGGCCGTGCTTGGCATGCATCCGAGCACCGTCCGCGACCTGATCGCCGAAGGCGCCGACCCGAATGGTCGCGCCTGGATCCCTCCCTACGACGCGCGCATCTATCGGCAGGTCATGAAAGATCCACGACTGGGCGCT
>NZ_JAQIBU010000049.1 GCF_027858935.1 Oleiagrimonas sp.
CGCTTTCGCGCCGTGCAGGCGGACACCGGCACCATTGGCGGCAACGCCAGCCACGAGTTCCAGGTGCTGGCTGAATCCGGCGAGGATGCGATCGCCTGGAGTGACGGTTCGGACTACGCTGCAAACGTGGAGTTGGCCGAAGCCATGGAGCCTTCCGGTGAACGACCCGCCGCATCGGTCGAACTGGAAAAAATCGACACGCCGTCCCGACGCACCATCGACGAAGTCGCCACCTTCCTCTCGGTATCACCAGACCAGTGCGTGAAGACCATCCTGGTGCGTGGCCATGAGGGTCTGGTCGCACTTTGCGTGCGCGGCGATCATGAGATCAACGAGATCAAGGTCGCCAAGCTGGCCGAACTGCCCGGCGCATCGGTTCTGGCAGACGAGTCCGAGATCCTGAAGGCCGTAGGTACGCGACCCGGCTTCATCGGACCGGTCGGCATGCCCGAGGACATTCCGGTCATCGTCGACCGCAGCGCCGCATTGCTGGCCGACTTCGTCTGCGGCGGCAACACCGTGGACACGCACTACATCGGTGCCAACTGGGAACGCGACGCCCGCATCACGCGCGTGGCTGACCTGCGCAAGGTGGTCGAGGGCGATCCTTCGCCGGATGGCCAGGGCCAGTTGCATATCGCACGAGGCATCGAGGTCGGTCATGTGTTCCAACTCGGCGGTCGCTATGCGCAAGCCATGAGCGCCACCGTACTGGACGAAAACGGCAAGGCCCGACCGATGTTGATGGGATGCTATGGGATCGGAGTCAGCCGTATCGTTGCGGCTGCGATCGAGCAGAACCATGACGAGCGCGGCATCGTCTGGCCTGACCCGATGGCTCCCTGGAGCGTGGTCATATGCGTGATCGGTTCACGCAACGGGACTGCAGTCCAGGACACCGCCCATGCACTCTACGAGGAACTGCAATGCCTTGGCATTGACGTCCTGCTCGACGACCGGGGTCTGCGTCCGGGACCGATGTTTGCGGACATGGAACTGATCGGCATCCCGCATCGCGTCGTGGTCAGCGAACGCGGTATCGAAGCAGGCACATTCGAATATCGTCACCGTAGCGATACCGAAAATCAGGCAGTAAACCGTGAATCGCTTATTTCCCTGCTGACGAACGCAAGCACCGCGGATTAAACAGGCAGGGGATTTTTGCCATTTTCCATTAGCGCGATATCCACTGCCCCAATACATCCTGCAGCCCTTTGCGACGCGACTGCATATCAATGCAGCCGGTCATTCAGAAATAAGCTGTACCGGTTATTAACCGCGTATTTTGCATTGCACCCTGAAATAAGCCAGAATTTCGTCTGCCGTGTCGTGTAGTATCCCGCCGGCACACTGTTTCCCTACATCAACCCGGAGTAAATCCATGGCCGTCGATATCACTAAACTGACGCAGACCCAGCTCAATGACCTGATCAACAAGGCCGAACAACGCAAGGACGAACTGGAAAAGGAAAAAGTCGTCAAGGTCCGTGAAAAGATCAACAAGCTTCTAAAGGACGAAGGCTTCACCTTCGAAGACGTTTTCGGCGCACGCGGTGCACGCCGTACGCGCCGTACCGGCAAAGTGCCACCGAAGTACCAGAACCCGGCCGATCCGGCCCAGACATGGTCCGGCCGTGGCAAGCGCCCGCGCTGGTTCAATGCCGCCCTCAAGGCCGGCAAGAAGGAAAAGGATCTGTTGATCAAATAATCCGTTTTTGGATTTCAGCGTCAGGGATGCAGTGAAAACGCCGGCCAAATGCCGGCGTTTTCACATTTGGTTTCCACCAGCGCCAGGCCGATTACAGGGAGCGCCGGGGCGCCACCAGCAAATCACCGAACAGCAGCCCAGCCACAAGGGCAATCAAAAGCGTTACCAGTAAAATCGCCGTCTCGGTGCCGCTATGCACATTACGCTGCGCCAGATACGCCAGGGTCTGGTAACCGACGCTTCCAGGCACCAGAAGGATGATGCCGGGCTCGCGGACAATCGCTCCGGGACGATGCGCGAACCGGGCATACAGATTGCCCAACGCACCCAGCACCAGGCCGCCTGCGAATACCCCGAAACCCGGCCCGAACTGCAATCCGGCCTCACGCGCCACCACATAACCGAGCATGGCCGAGAGCGCGACCAGCAGCCAGTCGCGCCGCGCGGCAAGAAACACCAGCGCAAATCCGAATGTACCCAGCACCAGGGCAGGCCACTGCACCCATCCGGGCAAAGGCGGCGCGACGGGTAACGGAAGCTTGAATCCAAACGCCTTGGTGGCGGTGAACACCACCATCACCCCGAAGATCAGCTTCAGCATCGAGGCCAGGCCGCCGAACAACCGGGAGACACCGGACGCCAGGTGCTGTGCCGACAACTCCCGCACCGCGGCGGTCAACATCATGCCCGGCACCAGTACGATCAGAGCGGACAACACCACCAGGTTGACCCGGATCGGAACGATCCAGGCACTGACAAGGCTGGCCCCGGTGGCAGCCAGAATCGCCGCCACCGCCTCGGAGGCGAGCGCCAGACGAGGAAATCGCGACGCGCCCAGGACCACCGCTCCAATCATCGCGCCCAGTACCGAAGCGGTCAGCGCATCGGCAAGGGAGGCGTGCAGCAGCACCGCGAACCCCAGCACCGACAAGGCGAAACCGAAGACCATGCCCAGCTTTTGCATGCGGGTGAGTGGTTTGGACATCCGGCGCAGCTCACGCGCGCCCTCCTCGATGCTGATCGAGCCATCGATCACGCCGTCGGCCACTGCATCGACCTCGCACAAGCGCGCAAGATTGACATCGCCGGGTGGCAGCCGGATCACCTGGGTCACCTGCGCGATGGAATCGTCACCCTGAGCCTGGTCGGCGAAGGAAAGGATGATTGCGGTGGGACTGGACCAGACCTCGGCGCGCAGCCCGATGCGAAACGCAGCGCTTGCGACCGCATCCTCCAGACGCGGCGCAGCGGTTCCGTACTGGTGCAGCCGACGCGCCAGCTCGAGCACGAACGTAATGCGGGTATTCAGGGCGGTAGCGGTTACCGCGACGGCCTCGCCCCCGCTCATGCAAAGCTCCGCTTCGCCTGGACACCAGTCCATTGCAAATTTGGTATTCGCGTTGGCGAGGCCTTGGCATCCATCATCAAAACTCAGGGTAACGTGCGAAACATCGCGGCGACACCGCCGCAATGGGAGTGAAGGCGCGAAGTATAGGTGAATTGGCACAGCCCACGGAACGTGGGCCGACAGCCGTTCAGCTGTGCACCAACGGAAGCATCAAGGTCACTCGCAAACCACCTGCATCCCGATTGGCCAGACTCAGACGGCCTCCATGCGCCTCGGCGATCTCACGCGCCAGCGCCAGTCCCAATCCGGTCCCCGAACGCTTGGTGGAATAAAAAGGAAGCAGCGCCTGCGCCAGTACCGCCTCGTTCATGCCCCGCCCGCGATCCTTGACCTCGATACGCCAATCCGCACCGACCTGTTCAATGGACAGCGTCACATCGTCCACCGCCGTACCCGATTCGTGAGCATTCTTGATCAGGTTGATCAGGGCCTGCTCGACCTGCCCTGCGTCAATCCGCGCCGGACGCTGCGGAAGTTCACCAAGCAGCTTGAAGCGACAGTGCGGTTCCAGCGCATCCACCAGGCTGCGCCAGTCGACATCAGCCAGCCGCGGAATCGGCAACTTGGCCACGTCCGCATAACCACTGATGAACTGGTGCAAGTGATGCGCACGTTCGGAGATTCCAGAAAAGACGCCGGCGAGTCGTTCGATCTCACCACGCCGGACCAGCTCCGCACCGGAGTGCGCCAGGGAGGAGATCGGCGCCAGTGAATTGTTCAGTTCGTGACTGATCACCCGGATCACACGCTTCCAGGTGGCGACTTCCTGGCGCGACAATTCACGGGTCATGCGACGGAACAGGTACAGCCGATGCACACGCCCCTGCAGGCGAAACTGCCGCTGCGAGACATGAAAGGTTTCCTCGGTCCCGCCCATCTGTACCGGGAATAGTGCGTCGCGCCCATTGCGCACGATCTCGCGCATCGCCTCCGACCCGGCCTCCAGGTGCTTGTCGAACGACCCGCCCTCCATCGAGGTGCCCTCGTTGAACAGCTGCCTTGCGGCCAGGTTGGCATAGGTCACGTGGTCGTGGGCATCGACCAGCACCAGCGCCACGGGGGTTTTCTGCACCACCGTGTCCAGGAGCAGTTCGCGCTGCACCAGATGCTGGCGTTGCTCGCGCAGCGTGTGCCCGAGTTGGTTGTGCAGGCGCACCAGGTCGCCCAGTTCATCGGTGCGCCGCGTGGCGATTGAAAAACTGAAATCACCGTCACGGTAGCTGACCACTGCGCCCTCGAGTGCTCGCAGCAGGCGCAGCAATGGCCGGGCCAGACGGCTGCCCAGCCAGGCCGCCAGCGGCACCAGCAGCACCAGCGTCACCAGCAGGCCTCCCAACGGCGTGGCCAGCCAGCGGGCATCCAGCTGGGTACCGGTCAGTTCGGCAAAACCCTTTACCAGCTGCGGCAGGGGCCACTGGGTAACGCCCGCATACAGCAGGGCACCGAGCAGGGCGGCCATACCGGCCATCGCGGCCATGCGACCTTGCAGCGACCTCAATTGCATGCGCCCCCCGGACCCGTGGCCATCCCGCATTCGGTCATGCCGTGCACCTCACGATGTTGTGCGACTCACGTCCCGATGCCGTAGCGTTGCATGCGCCGGTACAGCGCCTGGCGCGAAAGGCCCAGCGACTGTGCGGCGCGACTGACCACGCCATCGTGTTCGGCCAGCGCGTCGCGCACCGCTTCGTGCGAAGGCTCGTCGAGATTGCGCCAGGCCGGTGCGGATTCGGATTCGGATTCGGGAAGGTTCAGATGACGCGGCTGGATCGGTTCATCCTGCACCAGCAGACAGGCGCGGTCGATCGCATTCTTCAGCTCGCGCACGTTGCCGGGCCAGGGATGAGCCGTCAGCACCTCTCGGGCCTCGTCCGAAAGCTGGGCACGGCCCTCCAGGAAATGGTCGGCCAGCGGCAGAATGTCGTCGCAGCGCTCGGCCAGTGGCGGCAGGTTCACCTCGATCACGTTGAGGCGGTAGTACAGGTCCTCGCGGAACGTGCCCGCGGCGATCATCGCCTTGAGGTCGGCATTGGTGGCGCTGATCACGCGCACTTCGGCCTTGCGCATTCGCCCGGAGCCGAGCCGTTCGAACTGGCCGGTCTCGATCACGCGCAACAGCTTGACCTGGCCCGAAAGCGGCAGGTTGCCGATCTCGTCCAGGAACAGCGTGCCGCCGTCGGCCATCTCGAAACGGCCCTCCCGGGCCTTGTTGGCGCCGGTGTACGCGCCGGCATCGGCGCCGAACAACTCGGCCTCGATCAGCTCGCTTGGCAACGCCCCGCAGTTGACCGCCACGAACGGTCCCCGGCGAACCGGCGAATTGAGGTGCACGATCTGTGCGATGCGCTCCTTGCCGGCGCCGTTGGGTCCGGTGATCAGCACCGGCACGTCCGAGCGTGCCACCTGGCAGGCCAGCTCCACCGTGCGACCCATGGCCTCGGAGGCGAACACCAGGCCATCCAGGTCGTAGCGGGCGTGCATCTGCGCGCGACGGCGGCGCCGTTCGCTGCGCGTGCGGCTGACCTCGCGGGTGGATTCGGACAGTTCCAGCAGGTTTTCCACCGTGGTCAGCAGCTTGCTGTCATCCCACGGCTTGGCCACATAGTCGGCGGCACCGGCCTTGACCAGTTCCACTGCGGTCTCCAGATGCGTCCATGCCGTCAGCAGGATCACCGGCAAGTCCGGGTACTGCTCGCGGATGCCCTGGAACAGCGCCACGCCTTCCTCGCCGGAGGTGGTGTCGGCGGTGAAATTCATGTCCTGGATCACCACGTCGATCCGGTCACGCGCCAGCCGCGCCAGCCCCTCGGCCTGGGAACCGGCCACGATCGGCCGGATGTCCTGCAGCGACAGCAGCAGCGACAGTGCCTCGCCCACGGCCGGGTTGTCGTCGATGATCAGGACGGTTCTCATCTTGCTTCGATGCATACCCTGTTGGATGCGCCAAGGCGCGAAAACGTTGCCATCTTACGTGGCTCGCGAGCCACGGCCCACCGCCTGAGGCGATGCAAGACCTCCTCCATGGGTCATACCGACCGCGTGGCCACCACCGGCGGCACGTTCGAGGCGCGCAGCGCTGGACCGAGCACGGAAAACTGGCCGATCAGCCACAACGTCAGGGCACCGATCGGCAGGAAGTACCAGGGCATGCGTGCCATTTCGTAATGCTGCATCAGGTACAGGTTGGCTCCATAGGCCAGGATCATCCCAAGCGCAACCCCGAGGCTGCTGATCAGGAAATTCTCGGTCTGGAAGTAACGCAGGATGTGTCCGCGCGTGGCCCCGACCGCGCGGCGGATGCCGATCTGGCGGCGACGCTGTCCAACCCAGAAGCTGCTCAGGCCGACAATGCCGAACGCCGTGACGGCTATCATCACCGCGCATACCAGCACCAGCATCCAGGCCATGGAACGCGTATCGGCGAAGTACGCATTGCGGATGTCGCTGAACGTCCTGCCCTTGACCACCGCTGCGGGTTCCAGCTTCGACAGCTTGTCGATCGAAGCCCGCAGCACGCGGTCGCGATCAACCGGCGCGCTGCGTACGATGTAATCGTTCATTGCACTCTCGACCGGGGCCACGGGCAGGAACACGCTATGGCTGAAGCTGCGCGCGTCACCGCCGTTGCGGTTCGGGCGCAGCACGTTGTCGACGATACCGACCACGGTATAGCTGTAGGTATCCCCCATGTACAACACCTTGCCCAGCGCGGAATGCCCGGGCCACATGCGCGCGGCAAAGCTGCGGGTAATCACGGCGGCATGCCCGGTCGGCATGAAGGACGTGCCCAGCGTGCCGGCCGCATACTCGTCGGCATGGAAGAAGCGGCCACGAAAAAGATGCAAGCCGAGCGCCTTGTCGCCACCGGAGGTGATCAGGTACTCGGCCACATTGACGTACTTGTCGTCAAAGCCCTTGGTTGCCGGGTCGGTGGTGAAACCGGTGTTCCAACCGTTTTGGCTCAACGGAACGGTATTCATCAATGCCACCGCCTGCACGCCGGGAATTGCGCGCAGGGTTGCCAGGTTGCGTGCGATGACGTCCCTGGCATGGTCGGGATCGGTGCCCTGCACGGTGACCACCGAGATGCCCGCCTGGTCGATCGCATTCGGCAGGCGGATGTCACCGATGCGCTGACCGATCATGAACACGGCGTTGCACAGCACGGCGCAGGCCAGCGCGATCTCGAGCACGATCAGGGTCGTCGGGATGCGGTGCTTGCGCAAGCTGGAAAAGATGGGACGGATGTTCATGCCGACTCCTCAGGATGCTTTCAGTTGCGGCGCCGGCGCCAGCACGCAAGCTCGCCAGGCGGGCAACACGCCGGCAATCATGCTGGAGACCAGGGCCACCACGAAGGTGAACGCGAACATGCTTAGATCCAGGTGCGCCAGTCCGGCGTACTGGGCCGGCTGGTGGCGGATGCCCCACAGGCCCAGTTCGGCAAAGGCCAGCCCCAGCAGTCCACCGGCCAGGCCGATGATGCCGGCCTCGACCATGAACTGGGCGAATACCGTTCTGCGTGTGGCGCCGAGTGCGCGCCGCACACCGATCTCCTGGGAACGGCGCAGGCATTTGGCCAGCAGCAAGCCGACGGTATTGACCACGCAGATCAGCAGGAACCCGAACGCGATCCAGGCCTGCAATCGGACATCGTCGGGCACCACCTGCGACTGCCGCAGCCACTGCATCAGGTCAGGCATGGCCGTCTCGGGGCGATGCAGGCGTCCCAGCGCCATCTGCTGCCTGACGTAGTTGGCAAGGAACGACCGGTAGGCACGCGCCTGGGATGCCGTGGGCAAGTCCACCCACATCCCCAGCCACACGCACGGAGCCCTCTTCAGTTTGCTCAAGTCTCCGGTGTCGTAGCAATTGAGATTGCTTGGCCTCATCTTGTCTGCCAGGGCCGTCTGCAGCGGCAGGAACACGCCGTCGCCATCACCGTAGCTGCGCCCCCCCAATCGCACCGCATAAAACCGTGGCTGCAAGGACCAGGGCGCCAGCACGCCAGCCACGCGGAAATCGTGACTGCTGATGCGCAGCGTGCGACCGACGCTGTTGGCTCCGCCGAACAATTTCTGGTTGAGTGTGTCGGAGATCACCACCACGCGTGCATGTGCCTCGCCATCACGGGCGCTCCAGCCCGATCCGTAGCGGAACGGTACGTCGAACATCGGAAAAAAGTCGGACGTGGTCATGACCGCATCGCTGAAGAAAGGGCGCTCGCTGCCCTGCACCGGCATCACTTTGGCATGGGTCAGCGCCATCACCGCCTGGTGGCGCGCCTTGTGCAGCTTCAACAGATTCATGGCGTCGGTATAGGTGAGCGTCGGCATGGGGCGCGTCTTGCCCGCCACAAAACCTTGCGCGGGACGCGGATCGACCTGCGGGTAGTACAACTGCGCGCTCTTTTGCGGCAACGGGTCGCCCGAAAGCAGACGCAGCACCGTCAGCGTGGTGATCGACGCACCGATGCCCAGCGCCAGCGCCAGCACCATCAGCGCGGTGAGCACCTTGTTGCGCTTGAGGCTGCGCAGGGCCAGGTCCAGGTAATAACCGAACATCAACATTCTCCGGAAAAGAGGGTGCATCTCGTGAGGGCATGCATGGCTCGCAACGCACCGGAAAGATGGTGGGGCCGCCCTGAGGTTTGCATACGCATGGAATTCATCCTCGTCTGCTCCATTCAGACTGATCGAGTAGCCACGACGGGCGGCACATCCGACGCACGCAGGGCCGGCGCCAGCACGGCCAGCTGGCCGAGTACCCACAGCACCAGAGCGCCGATCGGCAGATACACGAACGGAAGCCGCGGAAGTTCGTAGTGCCGCATGAGCAGCAGGTTGATTCCGTAGGCCAGAACCATGCCCAGGACAATGCCGCCGGTGACGATGAGGAAATTCTCGGTCTGGAAGTAGCGCAGGATGTCGCCACGCGTGGCGCCCAGCGCGCGGCGGATGCCGATCTGCTTGCTCCGCTGCGCGACCCAGAAGCTGGCCAGTCCGACGATGCCCAGCGCGGTAATCCCCAGCAGCGCGGCGATCACGCCGACCAGCAGTTCGGTCATGGCGCGGTCGGTGCGAAAATAGCGATGCCGCAGGTACCCGATCGTGTGGCTCTGATCCAGATCCAGCACCACATTGGGGGCAACCTTGCGGATGGCCGCCCGCGCCTGGGTCATCACCCGGTCCAGGTCGGCAGGACGGTGCACGCGGATCAGGTAGCTGCCCGCCAGCTGGGGGCCGGGCATGGCCGGCACGAACACCGACCATTGCGCCTGGCCCGGACCGAAACCGGCCGGATCCGGCTGGGAAAGATGATCGAGCACGCCGATGATCCGGAAATGCGTGCCGATGCCCCAGAACACCTTGCCCAGCGGATTCTCGCCGGGCCACAGGTGCGCCGCCAGCGCCCGGGTCACCAGCACCTGGGCGGCATCGGGCACGTACTTGTTGATCGTGCCGAACTCGTCGGGCCTGGGCAGCCGACCGGCCACCAGGTGCAGCCCAAGGGCCTTCGCCGCCCCCGGGCCGGCGGTGTAGAAGGTGACCACGCCAGCGTTGTGCTTGAACGAGGGCTCCAGGCTGACGCCGGCGTTGGCGGTCGACTGGCCGAACGGGACCGTGTTGACCACGCTCACCGACTGCACGCCGGGAATCTTGCGCAAGCCCGAGTTCACGCGGGCATTGAGGTCGTTGGCGGTCGCGGAATCGAAACCCTGCAGCTTGATGTAGCCGAGCGAGGGCTGGGCCACGCCGCTGTCCACGTGCATCGCCGATAGCCGGCCGGCAATCATGAAGCAGGCATTGCACAGCACCGCGCAGGCCAGCGCGATCTCCAGCGTGATCAGGAGGGTGGCCAGGCGATGCTTGCGCAGGGCGGAAAGTACGGGACGAATCTGCATGACGGCCACGCTCACAAGGTCTTCAGCTGCAGAGCCGGTGCAATCCGACTGGCACGCAGGGCAGGCAACGTGCCGGCCAGCAGGCTTACCAGCAGTGCCAGCACGAAGGTGACCACGAGCATCGACAGGTCCAGGTGCACCAGGTCGGCATACGGCGTGTCCTGGTGGCGCACGATCCACAGACCGAGCAACGTCAGCAGCAGACCGCCGAGACCACCGACCAGACCGATCAAACCGGCCTCGGTCAGGCACTGCGAGAACACCGCGCCGCGCGAGGCACCGAGCGCGCGACGCACGCCGATTTCGCCGGCGCGCCGCAGGAACTTGGCCAGCAGCAGGCCCACGGTGTTGAACAGGCAGATCGCCAGAAAGGCGAACGCCAGCCAGGCCTGCAATTTCACGTTGCTCGGCACCACATGGTTGAAGGCCAACCACTGCATCAGGCTCATCATCCGTGTATCTGTATTGGCGAAGCGTCCCAGTGCCTTCTGATGGCGCGCATAGTTGGCGATGAACCGGCGGTAGGCATGGATCTTTGCGGGCGTGTCCAGCTGCACCCACAACCCGACCCAGGCGCAGGGCGAGTCCACCAGGTGACCGGGCTTCTTGGGCATGGCCCAGCAGCTGAACTGCTGGAAATGGCCGTCGTTGATCTGCAGGCTGCTGAAGAAGGGCGTGAACACATCCTCCGTGCGGGAATAGAAGCTGGCGGTGTTGCCCTGGGCATAGCGTCCGCCGCGTACGTCGTAGAACTGCGGCGAGGGTCGCCATGGGGCCAGCACGCCGACGATGCGTACGGCAGTGTTCCTCAGCAGCAACATATGGCCCACGCTGTCGGCACCGCCAAACAGCCGGTTGTTGAGGTACGAAGAGATCACCGCGACCCGGGCACGGCCTTCGTCGTCGGCGGGCGTCCAGGCGCTGCCGTACTGGAACGGAACCTTGAACATGGGAAAGAACCCGGCTGTGGTGGAAAGCATCGTCAGCATCCGCGGCGGACCCTTCGACTCCGGTGCCTGCAGCTTCACCGGGCTGTCGGCGACCAGAGCCTGGCGATCGGCATGATGCGCGCGCCACAGGTCGACCGCCGAGCGGTAGTCGAGCATGTCCATGGGGTGCGGCGGCGTGCCGGTATATCCGGCGGGCGTGGCATCGACCTGCGGATAAAAAATGTGCGCGCTGCGCCCGGGCAACGGGTCGCCCGAGAGCAGGTGCATCACCGTCAACGTGGTCATGGCCGCGCCGATGCCGACCGCGATGGCCAGCACCATCAGCGCGGTGAGCACTGAATTGCGCCTGAGGCTTCGCAATCCCAGTTGCAGATAGTAGGCAAACATCGCGTGACTCCGTCAGGTTCCCCACGGGGAACGACAGGCCGGACCGGGTCCGGCCGTTGCGCATCGGCCAACCGGCCTCAGGCCATCGATCCGGCCGCGGACGGATCGGCGTGAAAGCGAGGTTCCTCGGCCAGATCCACCTCCTGACCGTCGATGATGTGCACGTTGCGCTGCGCGCGGGCCGCCAGTTCCGGATCGTGGGTGACCATGACGATGGTCGCGCCCTCGCGATGAATGTCCTCGAGCAGCTCCAGCACACTGCGCGCCATCTGGGTGTCCAGATTGCCGGTGGGCTCGTCGGCGAGCAGCAGGCGCGGACTTCCGGCCAGGGCACGGGCAATGGCCACGCGCTGCTGCTGGCCGCCGGACAACTCGGCCGGATAGTGCTTGGCGCGCGAGGCCAGACCGACGCGTTCCAGCGCGTCCATGATGCGCTGCTTGCGCTCGGCCGCCTTCATGCCGCGATAGCGCAGGGGCACTTCGACGTTGTCGTGGACATTGAGGTCAGGAATCAAGTTGAAGGCCTGGAAGATGAAGCCGATCTTCTCGTTGCGGATCTTCGAACGTGCGTTGTCGTTGAGTCCGCTGACGTCGGTGCCGTCCAGCAGGTATTCCCCGCCGGTGAACGTCTCGAGCAGCCCGGCGATGGTCAGGAAGGTGGTCTTGCCGGAGCCGGATGGACCGGTCACGGCGACGAACTCGCCTTCCTTCACGTCGATGTTGAAATCGCGCAGGGCGTAGGTCTCCACCACTTCGGTGCGGTAGACCTTGGACAGGTGGGTCATCTTAAGCATGTCATTTTTCCTTTAAGCCAGCAGAGAATCGACGCTTTTCAAACAGTGCGGCCACGGATGGCCGCTTTCTTTTGCTTTCGTGTTCATGGATGAACACATAGATCACGAATCTTCAGTCGCTGATCGTCACGCGATCAGCACCGTTGAAATTATCGGTACCCGAGATCACGACCTTGTCGCCGACCTTCAGTCCTTGCAGGATTTCCACCTTGTCGATGGAACTGGCGCCGACGCGGATCGGTGTCTTCACCGCGATGCCGTCGTGCACCACGTAGGCGTAGCGTCCGCCCGACTCGTCCACGAACGAGCCGCGCGCCACGGTCAGGACGTTTTCGCGCTTGTCCAGGACGATGCGTACCGAAAGGCGCTGATTCTGGCGCAGGTTTTCAGGCTTCTTGCCCTGGAAGCGCACACGCGCGGCCACCTCGCCGCCGACCACCTCGGGCGAAATTGCGCTGACCTTGCCCTGCCACTGATTGCCATTGCCGCTGATCTGCGCCGGCATGCCCACGCCCAGGTCGCGGGCGAAGCTTTCCGGCACCTTCACTTGCACCTCGAGCGCGGACAGGTCGATCACGCTGAGCAGCTTGGCATCCCTGGCCACGGTGGCACGCGGGGCCACGAACAGCTGTCCGATCTGACCGTTGACCGGCGAACGCACATGCAACTCGTCGACCTGGCGCTCATAGTCCTTGACCAGCAATTGCTGGCGGTCGTGCGCGAGTTTCTTGGCCTTGATGTTGAAGTCCAGGCTGTCGTTGTCGAGGTTGAGATTGCTGCGTGCGTTCTGCAGCTCGATCTCGGCCTTCTCCAGCTTGTCTTGCGCACGGTCGACGTCGGACTTCGAATAGGCACCGTTGTGGAACGCCTGCAGGTAGCGCTGGTAATCGCGCCGCGCGCTCTTGGCGTCAATCTGGGCAATCTCGAAGGCCTGCTTGAGCGCGCCGCGCTGCTTGCGCGCGTCGATCCTGGCGCGCTGGTAGTCAACCTCCATCGCGTCCAACTGCGATTTTTCCTGGGCCAGCTTGTTGTTCAGTTCCGGGCTGTCGATCACGGCCATGACCTGGCCTTTCTTCACGCTGTCGCCCGCGTGCACACGCAGCGACACCTGGCCCTGTGAATTTGCGTACAGGGTCGGACGTACCGCCGCGACCACGCGTCCGTCGGCCGCAATGTCGTTGACGAAGGAACCACGCTGCACGGTGGCGAATGAGAGTCGCGAAACGCTGACCGAGCTTTGCGCCGAGAGCATGCGGCGAATGCTCGGCAACACCAGGGCCACCAGCACCAGAAACACGATCACGCCGCCGATCCAGAGCATGCGGCGACGTTTCGGATTGACCTCGATCAGTCGGTCAGTGGCGGATGTATCTCGAATCATTCCGGTTTCCCCTGCACCCGACGGGCGCATTCATGCGGGGATGCAGCAAGCCCTGTGCCAGCGGCCCGGATATGTTTCAAGATATTGTTTTACATGGATTAAAAAAACGAATCCAGGGACACCACAGGTGTCCGCGGACACCGTGCGGACACTTCCGTACGGCGCCGCGGGCAGCCCCTTCGGTTGGCTCCATGCCAGATCAAGCTACCTGAGTACCGCCGCACACAGAGGGGCGGCGTGCGCACAAATACGGGCCCCTGCTGTGTCCACCACCCCTCCTCTGGGGTCATCCTCCGAGGTGTGCGCGCCCGGGAGCGAACGCCATCGGCGGGACACGATGATCGCAGCGGCATGAACCGGGAGGCGCAGGTGAACGAGCCACCGCTGAGGTTCGGGCGTCTGCCGCTGTCGCGGTCACCGAAGCGACCGGATGATCGGTCTGCACAGGCGTTTCCACGCCGCGGCGCTCATGGGGTTACGGCCTGATCTGAAGCCGTATCGCGTGAAACCGCCTGCGCAAGGTCGATCAGAGGGCATCCTGATAATCGGATCCTTTGCCGAGGATGTCACCGATGCGCGCAACGACCGCGTCATCGATGCGATCGACATGCTCCAGGGACTTGAGATTTTCCTCCAGCTGATGGGTCTTGCTGGCGCCGATCATGACCGTGGATACGTGCGGGTTCTTCAGGCACCAGGCCAACGCGAACTGCGCCGGCGGGATGTCCAGGTCGCGGGCCAGGTCGGCCACGGCGCTGGCCTTGTCCAGCAGCTCGCCGTCCTCGATCAGCGCATCGCGCAACCAGGCGTAGTCGGAGATATTCAGGCGAGAATCCTCGGGTACGCCGTCGCGATACTTGCCGGTCAACAGACCCGAGGCCAACGGTGACCAGGTGGTGGTGCCCATGCCGAACTCGTCGTACAGCGGCGCGTACTCGTTTTCGAACCGCTCGCGGTGCAGCAGGTTGTACTGCGGCTGCTCCATGCTCGGTGCATGCAGGTGGTTGGCGCGCGCCACCAGGTGCGCCTCGCGGATCTTCTCCGCCGGCCACTCGGACGTGCCCCAGTACAGCACCTTGCCCTGCCGGATCAGGGTGTCCATGGCGAACACGGTTTCCTCGACCGGGGTCTCCGGGTCGGAGCGATGGCAGAAGTACAAATCCAGGTAGTCCACCTGCAGGCGTTCGAGGGCCTGGTCGCAGGCCTCCATCACGTGCTTGCGCGACAGCCCGCGCTGGGTCGGCGCCGGATCCTTGACCGCGCCGAAATAGACCTTGCTCGACACGCAGTAGCTGTCGCGGCGCCAGCCCTGATCCTTGATCGCCTGACCCATCACGCGCTCGCCATCGCCGGCGTTATAGGTTTCGGCATTGTCGAAGTAGTTCACGCCGTGGTCGTAGGCCATGGCCAGCAACTCACCCGCCTGCTTGCGCTCGACCTGGCGGCCGAAGGTGACCCACGCGCCATACGAAAGCGCGGAGAGTTTGAGTCCGGAGCGACCCAATCGACGATATTCCATGCTGCATCCTCCTTTACCGGGAAACCATCAAGTATGCCAAGCCCACGCCGAACCTGAAGTGAAGGGCAGCCTGATTGCGTCGCGGGTTGGCCTGCAGTAGGCTTTGCGGCGCTCCATCGGGGAGTAGCCGGGCGCAGGCGAAACGCCGCGCAGCGCGCGTCAACACACTTGATCGACCGATCATGGCGCGTGCGGCACGAAATCACTTCGTGTCCGGCAAGACCGTTGGTTCACGTGCAGCGACCCGGCCGGGGCGAGGCGCGCGAATCATCGTGTCCCACGTTTCCCCGGCCCCTGGAGTCTCTCCGTGCAGACCTTCCTGATCGCCACCGGCACCGTCGCGTTGGCGGAAATGGGCGACAAGACCCAGTTGCTTTCGCTGATCCTGGCGGCCAAGTACCGTCGCCCCTGGCCGATCTGCATCGGCATCGCGCTGGCCACCGTGGTCAACCATGCCATGGCCGGTGCCGTCGGCGAACTGCTGGCGCACTGGCTGACCCCGCGCGTGCTGCACTGGGCCGTGGTGGTCTCGCTGCTGGGCATGGCCGTGTGGACGCTGTTCCCGGATCGCATGGACGAGGACGAAGCCCATACCGGTACCGCGCACAGCGTCATGGTCGCCACGATCATCGCCTTTTTCCTGGCCGAGATGGGCGACAAGACCCAGATCGCCACCGTGGTCCTGGCTGCCCAATACCATCCCCTTTGGCAGGTGGTGGCCGGCACCACCGTCGGCATGCTGCTGGCCAATGTGCCGGTGGTCTGGCTGGGCTCGCGCTTTTCCACCCGCCTGCCGCTGCGCGCCACGCGCTTCGGCGCCGTGTTGCTGTTTGCCGCGCTGGCGGCATGGATCCTGTGGAGTGGCGGCACAGGCCTGTAGCCCGGATAAGCAAAGCGCATCCGGGGCGGACATGCCCAATGCGGTACAGGCGCGCCTTGCGTGCCATCCCGGATGCGGCCTGCGGCCTTATCCGGGCTACGGGGCTCAACGCAGGATATGCAGCGCGGTTTCCTGTAGCCCGGATAAGCAAAGCGCATCCGGGACGGACTGCCCAATGCGGTACAGGCGCGCGTTGCGTGCCATCCCGGATGCGGCCTGCGGCCTTATCCGGGCTACGGGGCTCAACGCAGGAAACCTGCAGCCCGGTTACCTGTAGCCCGGATAAACAAAGCGCATCCGGGGCAAACGTGGCCAACGGTGCAAGCGCGCGTTGCGTGCCATCCCGGATACGGCCTGCGGCCTTATCCGGGCTACGGGGCTCAACGCAGGAAATACAGCCCGGACACCTGTAGCCCGGATAAGCAAAGCGCATCCGGGGCGGACGTGCCCAACGCGGTGCAGGCGCGCGTTGCGTGCCATCCCGGATGCGGCCTGCGGCCTTATCCGGGCTACGGGGGCTCAACGCAGGAAGCCTGTAGCCCGGACACCTGTAGCCCGGATAAGCAAAGCGCATCCGGGACAAACGTGCCCAAACGGTGCAGGCGCGCATTGCGTGCCATCCCGGATGCGGCCTGCGGCCTTATCCGGGCTACGCGGCTCAACGCAGGAAATGCAGCCCGAAGCCCAGCACGATGGCGGCGAAGATGCCGGCCACCACGTCGTCGATCATCACCCCGATGCCGCCCTTGAGGCGTCGGTCCAGCCAACCGATCGGCCAGGGCTTGAGCACGTCGAAAAAGCGGAACAGCGCGAAGCCGGCAAGAATCGCCCACCACGGTGCCATGACGGCGGGTAGCAGCGCGATCCACTGGCCGATGAATTCGTCCC
>NZ_JAQIBU010000050.1 GCF_027858935.1 Oleiagrimonas sp.
AAATTCAACTACCGCGAGGAGTTCAAGAAGCTCGATTTCAAGGCGCTGAAGAAGGACCTGCAGGACCTGATGACCGATTCGAAGGACTGGTGGCCCGCCGACTTCGGCAGCTACGCCGGCCTGATGATCCGCATGGCCTGGCATGCCGCCGGCACCTATCGCATCGGCGACGGTCGCGGCGGCGCCGGACGTGCCCAGCAGCGTTTTGCGCCCATCAACTCGTGGCCGGACAACGTCAGTCTGGACAAGGCACGCCGCCTGTTGTGGCCGATCAAGCAGAAATACGGCCAGAAGATTTCCTGGGGAGACCTGATGATGCTTGCCGGCAACGTCGCACTGGAGTCCACTGGCTTTCGCACCTTCGGCTTCGCCGCGGGCCGCGAGGACGTGTGGGAACCGGACAACGACGTCTCCTGGGGCAGCGAAACCGAATGGCTGGCCCTGAGCGACACGCCCGACAGCCGCTACTCGCACGGCAATGAGGGCGAGCGCAAGCTCGACAACCCGCTGGCCGCCGTGCAGATGGGCCTGATCTACGTCAACCCGGAAGGCCCGGACGGCAACCCGGATCCGCTCGCCGCGGCCCACGACATCCGCGAAACCTTCACCCGCATGGCGATGAACGACGAGGAGACCGTGGCGCTGATCGCCGGCGGCCATACCCTGGGCAAGACCCACGGTGCCGCGCCCGCCAGCAACGTCGGTGCCGAGCCGGAAGCGGCTGCGCTGGAAGCACAGGGCCTGGGTTGGGCCAACAGCTACAACAGCGGCGTGGGCAAGGACGCGATCACGTCCGGCCTGGAAGTGACCTGGACCAGCACGCCGGTCCAATGGAGCCACGACTTCTTCACGTTCCTGTTCGACTTCGAATGGGAACTGGAAAAGAGCCCGGCGGGCGCCCAGCAGTGGGTGGCCAAGGGCGTGGACGCGATCATCCCGGGCCCGTCGCCGGACTCGCCCAAGCGCAAGCCGACCATGCTCACCACCGACCTGTCGCTGCGCTTCGACCCGGCCTACGAAAAGATTTCGCGCCGGTTCCGCGACGATCCGGAGGCCTTCGCCGATGCCTATGCGCGTGCCTGGTTCAAGCTGACCCATCGTGACCTCGGCCCGAAGTCGCGCTACCTGGGACCGGAAATCCCCAAGCAAGATCTGTCCTGGCAGGACCCGCTGCCCAAGGCCACGCACAACCCGAGTGCAGCGGACATTGCCGAGCTCAAGAACAAGCTCGCCGATTCGGGGCTGAGCGTGTCGCAACTGGTCTCGATCGCCTGGGCCTCGGCCTCGACCTTCCGCGGCGGTGACAAGCGCGGCGGCGCCAACGGCGCGCGCATCCGCCTGGCTCCACAGAAGGACTGGGCCGTCAACGCCATGGCCATGAAGGCGCTGCCGAAGCTGGAGGACATCCAGAAGGCCTCCGGCAAGGCCTCGCTGGCCGACGTGATCGTGCTGGCCGGCGGCGTGGGCATCGAAATGGCGGCCAAGGCCGCCGGCATGAAGCTGGACGTCCCGTTCTCCCCGGGTCGTGTGGATGCCAGCGCCGAGCAGACCGACGCCGAGTCCTTCGAGTACCTGGAACCGTATGCGGACGGCTTCCGCAATTACCTGACGGCCAAGTCGCCGGTTGCGGCCGAGCACCTGCTGGTCGACAAGGCCCAGTTGCTGACCCTGACCGCACCGGAGATGACCGCGCTGGTCGGCGGCCTGCGCGTGCTGGGCGCCAACTTCGACGGATCCAGGCATGGCGTGTTCACTGACCAGCCCGGGGTGCTCAGCAACGACTTCTTCGTCCACCTGCTGGACATGGACACGGAGTGGAAACCGACTTCCAAGGATGCCGACACGTTCGAGGGCCACGACCGCAAGAGCGGCAAGACCCGGTGGACCGGCACACGCGTGGACCTGGTGTTCGGTTCGCATGCGGTGCTGCGCGCGCTGTCGGAGGTCTACGCCAGCGCCGACGGCAAGGAGAAGTTTGCGCACGACTTCGTGGCGGCATGGACCAAGGTGATGAACGCGGATCGGTTCGATCTGGCTTGACGGTACCCTGGACGTGCCCGGGATGCGGCCCCCTGCGGCCGCGCCTCACCCGGGGAGATTCCGGTAGCCTGGACTTCACGGCGCCCCGCACGGGGCGCCGTTTTTTTCATGACGGGCCATGCGGCACGCCGCGCGTGCAGCGGTGGATCGATCAGGCCGCGCGCGCCGACTGCGATGCCGCCAGGGCCTGCGCCAGGTCTGCCCACAGGTCATCGGCATGCTCGATGCCTGCGGAAAGGCGCAACAAGCCCGGCGTGATGCCGCATTCACGCTGCGTGGCGGGATCCAGCGTGCGATGCGTCAATCCGGACGGATGCTGGATCAGGGTGTCCACCGAACCCAGGCTGACTGCCGGCGTGGCCAGGCACACGCTGGCCATCACGCGCGCCGCAGCCGCGTGGCCGCCATGCACCTCGAATGCCATCAGGCTGCCCGGACCGCGCATCTGCGTGCCCACCAGGTGGGCGTTTTCGACCGTTCCCAGCCCGGGGTAATGGACCCGGCCCACCGCCGGATGCGTGGCCAGCCGTTCGGCGATCACGCGCGCGTTTTCCTGGGCCTTGTGCACACGCAGCGACAGGGTCGGCAGGCCGCGGTGCAGCAGGTAGGCACCCAGCGGATGCAGCAGGCCACCGGTGGCCGCACGAATCTGGCGCAATGCGCTGGCCCACTCGCTGTCACAGGCCACCACGCCGGCGATCACGTCGCCATGCCCACCCAGAAACTTGGTGGCGCTGTGCAACACCAGACGCGCGCCCTGGCGAACGGGCTGCTGCAGCACCGGCGTGGCGAAGGTCGAATCGACCAGCACGGGGACATCGCCCGCAGCGCGCACCACCGCCTCGATATCGATCAGGTCCAGGGTCGGGTTGGCGGGCGTCTCGATCATCACCAGCGCGGTATCGTCATCGACTGCGGATGCCATTTCCTGCGGGCGTACCCAGCGCACCGGGATGCCCAGCAATCCCGAATTCAGCAGGTGGTCACTGGTTCCGTACAGCGGACGCACGGCCAGCACGTGACCGCCACGCTGGCCGGCCGCCAGCAGGCAGGCCGACAGCGCCGCCATGCCGGAGCCGAACGCAACCGCGTCCGTGGTGCCTTCCAGTTGCGTCATGGCCTGCTCGAAGCGGGCCACGGTCGGATTGTGCAAGCGGGCGTAGATGGGATTTGCGGCCGTGGCCTGGCCCGCAACCAGGGCGTCGAAGCTGGCGGTCCCCGCCTCAAGATCTCGCACCGGGTAGGTCGTGGACAGGTCGATCGGCGGCGCATGCACCCCCAGTTCGGCAAAATCCTCGCGCCCTGCGTGCACGGCTACGGTTTCCGGCTGGTTCATCACTTTTGGCCTGATATTCGGATTCAGGCTGAATGATAGAATCATGATGAAATGAAATGATCATGAAACGAATACTATTTCGCGAAAGGGCGAAATCATGCAGCTGGACCGAATCGACTTCGATATTCTCGCCGCCCTGCGAAAGAACGCACGGCTGCCCAACAAGACGCTGGCCGCACATGTCGGGGTGGCGGCCTCCACTGCGCTGGAACGGGTGCGCCGACTGCGCGAGGGCGGCGTGATCCGGGGTTACCACGCGGAGATCGATGCGGCCGCCCTCGGTATCGGCCTCCAGGCCATGATCAGCGTGCGCCTGGCGCGGCACTCGCGCGCCGACGTGGCGGCCTTCCACGACTACCTGCAGACCTTGCCGGACGTGTTGGCCTTCTATCACGTGGCCGGGGCCAACGATTACCTGGTGCACGTGGCCGTGCAGGACAGTCAGCGTCTGCGCGACTTCGCGCTGGATGCCTTCACCACGCGCAGCGAGGTGGCGCATATTGAAACCAGCCTGATCTTCCAGTTCCAGCGTACGTCCCAGGTGCCCGCGCATGCCGCGGCGTCCGGGGCTGCGGACTGACCGCGGCCCGCGGGCGGGCCGTCAAGCGCTCACTGCGACGGCGGTTCGAGGGTGTCGGAGGCATTTTCCAGCGTGCCTTCCGGCTCGCGAAGGGCCACATCGGGAATCGCCGCCATCTCCTCTTCGGACATGCTCGAGATCGCGGCCGTCCTGTGCAAGTCCGGGTGCCGGGGCATCATGCGCCCGCTCTCGACCAGGGTGCGGATGCGGTCAAACACTTCGGCCCGCCCGAAGGGCTTTTTCATGAAGTCGTCCGCGCCGAAACGCTGCACGTAGAACTGCTCGGTGGCCTGCACGTTGCCGCTGATCATCACGATCGGAATATCGCGGCTGCGTTCATCATGCCGCAGGCTGCGCAGCGCCATGAAACCATTCATGCCCGGCAGCACGATATCCAGGAAGATCAGGTCCGGTCGCTCGCTGTAGGCAAGTTCGAGCGCCTTCTCGGCGCTTTCCGTGGTGATCACCGAATAGCCATCCTGGATCAGCATTTTGGAGAACACGGCGCGAATGGTGGCCGAATCATCCACCACCATCACGCAGGCGCCGGAACGCGCCTGTACGCGCGGCTGTTTCCGCCGGTCGGCTCCACCTCGCAGCAAGCGCCTGAACATGTTCTGTGGCGCCATTGAAAATTCCTTGTCATTGCAGTGACTCCAGTGTCGTCGCAGCAAGGCCATGGCGCAATCCCGCCGCGCACATGGCCGCGTACCCCGGCAGCCGTCACTGGCGAGTCTTGAAGCGTCGCAGCAGTCTGCGCGCCTGCTTGTCCGGTCGTCGACCGGGTCCGTCAGGCCCGGTCAGGCGACGATTCTCGCGTGCCTGCGCGCGCGCTTCGATGCTGGCTTCGGACTCGCGGTAAAGCTGCTGCGCCTCACTGGCCGGCCCCCGTTTCGCGGATACATCCAGCACCTGGATCTCGAATCGCTCCTCGCCACGGGTGATTCGCAGCACGTCGCCGCAACGCACCGCGCGCGAGGGCTTGCACGGCCCGTCGTTATGCTCGACCTTGCCACCATCAATCGCCTCGCGGCTCAGGCGCCGGGTCTTGAAGAAGCGCGCGGCCCACAACCAAAGGTCCGCGCGCACGGTCTCGTCGTGTGCTTGCGTCATGCCTGCATTATGCCCGCCTGCACTCCGATTCAGCATCCGGCCACGGCCTCTGCGCAGGCAAACCAGCCGCGATGAACCTGTCCGACGAGCTGAAGATTCCCGGCTTTGCCCTGCCCGTGGTCGCCTATGCACTGAAGTGGCTGCGCAAGCACCACGACTGCGTCGCCGGGCCACCTGCCGCGCCAGCCGGCGATCACGGGATCGAATCACTGGTGTGCGCAAAAAACAAGATGCAGGGCATGCGCACGATCCGCCGCAGCTATCACTGCAACCTGAAGCAGGCACAGCTGCATGACGAGCGATTGCGCGCGCGCATGCATTGACCGCACGACTGAGGCTCAGCCGCCCAGCAACAGGTTGGCCAACGGCACGCTCACCAGCGACACCAGGATGCCGACACCCAACACACTGTTGGCCAGCGCCGTGTCCAGATCGTACTCGTCGACCAGGATCGCGGCCGACACCATCGGCGCCATCGCCGCCTCCAGCACGCCGACCGTCAGCACCAGGCCGTGCACGCCCAGGGCGACACCCAGCGCCCAGCCCAGCAACGGTGCCAGCAGCATCTTCCAGCCCAGGCTTCCGCTGATCAGCGCCTTGCGCCCCGGCATGCTGCCGAAATGGAACTGCATGCCGACCGAGAACAGCGCCAGCGGCGACATCGTGGCGCCGATGGGCGAAAACACCTTGTTGGCGATATCCGGCCAGCCGCCGAGCTGCCCCACCAC
>NZ_JAQIBU010000053.1 GCF_027858935.1 Oleiagrimonas sp.
GAGGCGGACGACGACAGCGACGACGAGTCGGTCTCGGGCGGCGGGTTTCCGCCGAGTGCGAGTCTGTGCAGCAAGTGCAATACCAAGGCGTTGGTGTTGATGGATAATTGTCAGACTTGTTTGAATTGTGGGTATTCGAAGTGTGGGTGAGGGGTGCACTTCGGTGAGCTGAGATGACAAAAAAGGGCGGCAGAGATGCCGCCCTTTTTTGTATTGAGGGGCTGCCAACAGGTGTCCAAAGATTAGATTTCGAGTCTATGTTTGTGTAGACATTTTTTCGGGATTTGATTAGAAGAGCTTGTGCATTCGGGAAAATCGCCTGCTGTAAAATAGATGGAAGAATTGAAATTGCAGTCTCCAACCGAATTTTAGTTAAGTGCCGCAACTACATTATGAAAGTCCTCGAACGCCTTGAACTTGTTGATCGCATTGGTCGCGAGCTGCAGAGTCGGATGAGCTACGGTGAAATCGATACCTACCTCAAGGCTTACGGAGTTGACACGATGAAGCCGACTTCTGGAGTCAATAGTAAGTGGGTCTACTCCAAAGAGTTGCTCGGCGACGAGGCAGATTCGATTGTTCTTCGAATCGCCGATGAGTTAGGGGTTCCGCACAACCAGATAGTTGCCGACCCGGGGCGAACACTAGAAGCGACCTTCTGGGAGCCTTTTCACTTCAAGCTATTTCTAAGCCACCTGTCTGCGTTCAAGTCGACTACCGGTCAACTACAAACGGCGTTGCGGAAATTCGGTATATCGGCGTTCGTGGCCCACGTAGACATTGAGCCGACGCGTGAGTGGCAAGACGAGATCGAAGCTGGTCTCTTCTCCATGGATGCACTTGCTGCAATCCTGATGCGGGGATTCAAGGAGAGCAGTTGGACCGATCAGGAAGTCGGCGTCGCATTTGGGCGCGGTGTGCTTGTCATTCCGATCATGCGTGGGATCAACCCCTACGGATTCATCTCCAAGTTCCAAGGGCTGAATGCCAACGGTAAGTCTGTCGGCGATATCGCTGATGAACTGTTTCGGATTCTCGCCAAATCCCCGAAAACAAGAGCACGCATGCTGTCGTGCTTGACCGAGACCACACTTCAGTCGAAGTCGGAGGCCGAGGCGATTTTCAAGATACGAAAGCTAGCCTCAATCAAAAATCTACCGAAAGGCCATCTCCAGAAGCTCAAGGAGTCAGCATCGGCCTCGGCGGTGCTCATGGCTGGGGAGGCACTCGACGAACTGAATGCCCTTCTCACAGCGCGTGGCATTGAACCGGTAGTCACCAAGAGCTCGGCGAACCAGTCAGACGATGACGTTCCGTTCTGAACAGAGGAAATCAATGACTCTGAAGACTCATGTCGCCGCCCTCTGCGCTTGGCGGTACGTTGGAACTACCACGGTTTCAACGTCGCCCAGCGGAAAAATGGGACGGAGGGAATTAAATAGGATCACAACGGTTCCAGGGACACATACGCACGTTTGAATCGGGGCGCTGAACTTTTGTAAAGTGCGTCTGGTCCCGTTCCTAACCTTGGGTAGAACAAACGAAAAAGCGGAGGGAGGGAGATCGCCCACAATACCCCGCCACCCACTTGGGCGCTCGTCCTCCGGGTCATGGACCGAGTAAATCGACGCCCTCGGAAAAGGAGACGCCATTTCGCCGCCCCCGTCAATAGAACCATAACCTCCCGTCTCCCCGTTGCCGGGGAGATCGGTGCCACGTAGCCATCGGTCCGACTTCCGCTGCGTTTCCTCTCGGCGCGAGGATCGCGCCAGACACCCTTCTGGTTTTGAACCAAACACTCATCGGTCAACGCGGATTCCGTCCAGGTGTGCTCTTGCACCTGAGCGCAGGTCAGCCTAGTATCTACAAAGTAGATACTTCAGGAGCGACGAATGCACGTCATCGTCAAGAAATGGGGCAACAGCGCCGCCGTGCGCATTCCGGCGTCGATCATGAAATCGCTGCGCTTGCGCCCGGACGATCCGGTGGAAGTGCGTGCCGAAGACGGGCGGATCGTCATATCGCCCTTGGCGCCACGCGCATACAAGCTTGCCCGACTCGTCGACGCCATCACCGCGGAAAATCTCCAGGACGCAGCGGACTTCGGGCCCGCGGTGGGCCAGGAAGCGCTTTGATGGCGCGCCGTTACGTCCCTGACGCGGGTGATATCGTGTGGTTGCAATTCGATCCGCAGTCTGGACATGTGCATGCCGGACAGCGGCCGGCGCTGGTACTGAGTCCATCGGCGTACAACGGCAAGACCGGTCTGATGTTGTGCTGCCCGATGACGACGCGCATCAAGGGTTACCCGTTCGAGGTGCGCGTTGCCGGCAAGCGTGCCGGCGCTGCACTCGCGGATCAGGTCAAGAGTCTCGATTGGGTTGTGCGCAAAGCGGTTCGCAAAGGCAAGGCTGCGCCAGCGGAGCTTTCAGAGGTCCGCGCAAAAGCCATTGCGCTGATCGGTGAACCGTGAGCGGGAATCGTATGACCGCCCTGTGGCAACGCCTGAAGCAACGCAAGCTGGTGCAATGGGCGCTGGCCTACGTGGCGGGTGCATGGGCACTGTTGCAGATGCTGGATCTGGCCGCCGAAAGCTACGCCTGACCGTCGGCGATCATGCGCGTGGCCTTTGCGCTGATCGCGCTGGGTTTCGTGGTGACGCTGGTGCTGGCCTGGTACCACGGTGAGCGCGGCCAGCAGCGGGTGACGGGCGTGGAACTGTTGATCCTGGCCGGGGTGTTCGCCATCGGCGGGTTCCTGATCTGGCATTACGGCGGACAAGGGCCGTCGCCGGCGGCGATCGCGTCCACGGCCGCGCCCGCCGCTGCCAATTCTGTCGCCGCGTCCGCGCCAGCGGCCAGCATTCCCGCCAAGTCCATCGCCGTGCTGCCGTTCGAGAATCTTTCCGCAGACAAGGACAACAGATATTTCGCCGACGGCATGCAGAATCTGATCCTGACCAAGCTGGCCGATAGCGGCGATCTCAAGGTCATCTCGCGTACCTCTACCCTATCGGGTACAGCTATTTGGGCCTGCACGAGGATGCCAAAGTCAAGGAGCTGCTCCGGCGCGCCCTGGCTATCACCCCGGACGATGTCGTCGTGATCACCCTGTTGGCTGGGGTCTATCAAAGCGAAGGCGATCTGAAAAAGTCGGCTGCCATCCTCGCTGGCGGAAAGACAGAAACGGTGTCAGGGACAATTTTCGTTGGGTGTGTTGTGGTGGAAAGGGAAGTCTGACCTTTGTTTCTCTGGGCGGTATACCGACGCCATGTGTATCGCGACTTCTCTTTTCCAGATCATTCGCTCGCACTCGATAGGAGCGCGGTTCGAACCGGGATCGGCGTATGCTGTGAAGCCCGGCGCGAAGTGTCTGCGAGTGACGGACCGGTGCAGGATTCATGGCAAGGTCCGGCTCCTTGTGCGACGCCTTGCGTCATTCCCTTTGAAAGAGGAACGATCATGGCGCTCAGGATTAATGACATCGCACCGAATTTCACGGCTGATTCCACCGCGGGGACGCTGACCCTGCATGACTGGATAGGGGACGGTTACGCCATTCTCTTCTCCCATCCGAAAGACTTTACCCCGGTCTGCACGACCGAGTTTGGCGCCGTTGCCCGGCTCGCGCCCGAGTTCGCCAAGCGCCATACCAAGGTGATGGGCGTGTCGGTCGACAGCGTGGAAGATCATCAGAAGTGGAAACGCGATATCGAGGCGTTTTCTGGCGCACCCGCGGATTTCCCGATCATCGACGACACGTCGCTGCAGGTGGCCAAGCTTTACGACATGCTGCCAGCCGAAGCCTACCTACCGGATGGCCGCACGCCTGCGGACAGCGCCACGGTGCGAACCGTGTTCATCATCGGACCGGACAAGAAGGTCCGTCTGACCATGACGTATCCGATGTCGGTCGGCCGTAACTTTGCCGAAATCCTGCGGGCACTGGATGCGGTCCAGGCGACCGATGGCGCGCCCGTGGCGACGCCGGCCAACTGGCAGCCGGGCCAGGATGTGATCGTGGGGCTGAGCCTCAACGACGAGCAGGCCCGGAGCCGATTTGGCGACATCGACATCAAGCTGCCTTACCTTCGTTTCGCCAAGCCACCGAATAAATAAAAGGAAAAAAGGTGGCAGGGACAATTTATCCTGGATCAGCGTAGACGCGGCCCTACCAGGGCAGTGTTTCGCCGTTCTGGTGCCAGAAGCTGCCGGACTCTTTCAGTGTCAGCGCGTCGATCCGTGCCAGCAGGCCACGGACGGACGCGTCGGCGTCGATCAGGCCCTGGTGTCCGGTCATGTCGGTACGCACAAATCCGGGATGCAAAAGGGCCACGCTGATACCACGCGGCTTGAGATCCACGGCCAGCGATTTCCCGGCTGCGTTCACGGCGGCCTTGGACATACGGTAGCCGTAATTGCCCCCGGAGTCGTTGTCGGCGATCGATCCCATGCGGCTGGTCAGGATGCCGATCTTGCCACCCTGCGGGATCAGGTCCATCAGGGCCTGTGTGACCAGAAGCGGTGCAATCGCGTTGGTATCGAACTGCAAGTGAATCTGCCCCACGGCCTGGGCGTCGATACCGCCCAGCGTCTGCTTGCTCAAGATTCCGGCCACATGCATCAGGATGTCGATTTGCCTGCCGTCGAGCGCATGACGGAGCGCCTGCAGGTCCGCGATTTGGCGCACATCGACGGAGTCGATGATCTCGACATCGAGGGCATCCAGTTCGCTCGAACGTTTGCGGCACACCGCGATCACCGTGTCGCCACGTGCCTTGCACTGGCGGCACATCTCCAAGCCGATACCGCGATTGGCGCCGGTAATGAGTATGGTGGTCATGGAAACCTCGCTGAAACTAAAGAAAACGCAGTCAGGGACAAATTATCACACGCCAAAAAAGGGCTGCAGAGTCATTTTTTGGGGTCATGAAGACCAAAGGCACTCAAGGGGTCCAAAGGGGTCGTGGTCATTAAACAGGCTTACTTGCCTCCGTCCACTTTGTTGACCCGCATGTCCACCTGGCGCGGCGCGACGACCGCCTGCGCTCCAGCGACATCGGCGAAAAAGTCCCGGCCTGGCGGGAGTCCAGCATCTGGTTCTGCGGTCCCTTCGCCTTCGGCCAGGCACTGCGCAGCGATATCATCGAACACGGGCTGGATGCGCGCCACTTCCACCAGGACCGCTTCCAGTTGCGCTGAGACGCCGCCGCGTTCCCAAGTTGAGTTGTGGCGCCGAGCCTCGTACATTTGAACGGTTATCATCGACGCCAAGGACACCCGGATGAACGTTTCGCTGCGCGTACTGTATGGACTTGCCGCGATGGCCCTGACCCTGCCGGCATGGGCCGCGCCGCCAAATGCGCTGACCTATCCCCCGGCTCATCGCCATTCGACGGTCGACACCTATTTCGGCACCAAGGTGCCGGCGCCCTACCAGTGGATGGATGACCTCAGCAGCAAGGCGCTGCACCAGTGGGTCGCCGAGGAAAACAAACTTACCGACGCCTACCTGGCCGGGATCCCGGTGCGCGGATGGATCCAGCAACGCCTGACCAAGCTGTGGAACTACCCCAAGGAAAGCACGCCCGACCAGCTCGCCAACGGCATGTTGTTCTTCCGCCGCAATTCCGGCCTGCAGAACCAGAGCGTGGTCTACGTGCAGGACTCGCCCAAGGCCAAGGCCACCGCACTGCTTGATCCCAACAGCCTCTCCACCGACGGTTCCGTAGCCCTGGCCAGCATCGCGCCCTCGCCGAACGGCAAGTACATGGCCTATGGCCTGTCCAACGGCGGCTCGGACTGGCGCACCGTGCACGTGCTCGACGTCAAGGGCAAGCACCCACTGGACGACACGGTGCGCTGGGTCAAGTTCTCAGGCCTGTCCTGGACCCATGACAGCAAGGGTTTCTTCTACTCGCGCTATCCCGAGCCGCCCAAGGGCGAAAAGGCCATCAGCCAGGCGGTGGTCCACCAGAAGCTGTACTACCACACGCTGGGCACGCCGCAGTCGGGCGACAAGCTGATCTTCGCCCTGCCCAACTCCCCACATGCCTTCATTGGGGGCAGCGTCAGCGAGGACGGCCGCTACCTGTACGTGTTCGTGCAAAAAGATTCCATCAGCAACAATGCGCTGTACTACGAAGACCTGGGCAACCCCGACCAGCCCAATCTCGATGCGAAGGTCAAGCCGCTGTACCCGAAAGGCAATGCCGCCTACCAGCCGATCGGCCACGTGGGCAACACGCTGTACCTGCAGACCACGCTGAATGCGCCGCGCGGCAAGATCGTCGCCACGCATTTCAATGATCCCAGTCCCGCACACTGGCGTACCGTGGTGCCGCAGGCCAAGGGCGTGCTGGCTAATGCGGCCATGGCCGACGGCAAGATCCTGGCCAACTACCGCGTCGTCGCCAAAAGCCAGGTCAAGGTGTTCAGCACCCAAGGCAAGCTCCTGCAAACCCTGAAACTGCCAACCATCGGCTCGGTCGGCGGCCTGTCCGCGCGCAACGACTCGCCGACGGTCTACTACGCCTTCTCCTCGTTCCTGTACCCGACCACGATCTATCGTTACGACGTGGCCACGGGCAAGACCGTGGTCGCGTTCAAGCCGAAGGTCGACTTCGACCCCGGCAAGTACCAGACCCGCCAGGTGTTCTACCGCTCCAAGGACGGGACCAAGGTGCCGATGTTCATCGTGGCCCGCAAGGGCATCAAGCTCGATGGCCGGCATCCGACGGTGCTCTACGGCTACGGCGGTTTCGATATCACCATCACCCCGAGCTTCAACCCGATGCTGCCCGTGTGGCTGGAACTGGGTGGCGTCTACGCGGTGCCCAACCTGCGCGGCGGCGGCGTGTACGGCCAGGCCTGGCACCACGCCGGCATGCACGGCAAGAAGCAGAACGTGTTCGACGACTTCGCCTGGGCGGCGAAATACCTGATCCACAAGGGCTACACGTCCAGCAAGCGCCTGGCCATCCAGGGCTACTCCAACGGCGGCCTGCTGACCGGCGCCTCGCTGACCGAACGCCCGAAGCTTTTCGGCGCCGCCTACATCGGCCATGGCGTGCTGGACATGCTGCACTACCAGAAATTCTCCGGGGGCGCGTTCTGGGTGCCGGAGTACGGCAGCTCGTCCAGCAGGAAGGCGTTCCAGTGGCTGATCAAGTACTCGCCGCTGCAGAACATCCACGCCGGCACCTGCTACCCGCCGACCTACATCACCACCTCGTGGGATGATGATCGCGTGGTGCCCAGCCATGAGTTCAAGTTCGCGGCCAAGATCCAGCGCGCGCAGGGCTGCGACAACCCGATCCTGCTGCACACCACCGGCGGCACCAGCCACACCTACATGCCCACCGACAAGATGATCGAGCAGGACGCGGACGTGTGGGCCTTCCAGGCCTGGAACCTGGGCATCAAGAAGGCGCCGAGGGCCCGCTAGGATCCTCCACCTCGCCTCCGGATGGCTTGGCAGCCTCCGGAGGATGAACCCACGCCCCCGCTGGATGACCGCCGGGGGCGTTTTCATGTCCGGCCTGGATCACGCGCGGCGCGCTACAGAGCCGAGGGGTCATGTCTTGAATCTCAAACCGAGGGGTCAGGTCTTGAATCTTTAATTGCCGAGGCTACGAGTTCAGCTTTTACAGAGCCGAGGGGTCAGGTCTTGAATCTTGAATCTTGAATTGCCGAGGCTGCGAGTTCAGCTTTCAGGTCATGTCCCGCCCACTGCGCATCAAGTTTGCCGGCGCACTGGGGAACCGAGGGGACACCATTTCGCCGCCCCGGCAATAGAACCATAAACGCCCGTCTCCCCGTTTTCGGGGAGATCGGTGCCACATAGCCATCGGTCCGTCTTCCGCTGCGTTTCATCTCGGCGCGAGGATCGCGCCAGTCACCGTTCTGGTTGGCAGCCAAACACTCGTCGGTCAACGCGGGTTCCGTCCAGGTGCGCGCTTGCGCTGCACAGAGATAAGGGCTCTTTCGTCCCGTTACTGAAGGCGGGTGACGTCGCCGGCTTGCCGCCTTCGTCCATCACCGCCAAAACGCTGTTTGGAATGCAGGTCGATCCCTGCGTAGAGTGACATGGCTGCCTCCCGTCGCTGGGCGACCTTGAGACCGTGGTAGTTCCAACGTACCGCCAAGCGCAGTGGGCGGCCGCCATGAGTCTTCAGATGGAATTAAATTGGCAAAATTACCTCAGCCCCCTCCAAGCGCCCATTTAAGCGAGCGCGGTCGGCGTTCAATGTTGCATCGGTAGTTATTCAACGACTCGCTGGGTTAGCGGGTTTGAACGTTGAGTCGATTGTGGCGCCGTGTGCGCAGAAGAACGTTCCTCCTCCGCGGATCATGTCCGGTTTGACCAGCATGTATTATGTGTGACTGCATACTGTGAATCGTGCCCTTATCCAGACACCCAAGAACGTGACCGCGAGGACCTGCTTTTGAACAACGCGTCCGACGCTTCCGCCGCCCCTTTACCGCCGACTTCGAATCACCCCCTGCGACTTTTGAGGCAGGTGCTGGCGGCACCGCAGCGCTATACGCGCCCCTGGTATTTTGCCTATCTGCTGCTCGGCATCGTGACCGCGGGCATGGTACCGGTACTGCTGCCGCTGATGATGGTGAGCGTGTCGCATCAACTGTCCAGCGTGGCGTATGTCATGGGCGTCTACGACCTGGGCTTGCTGACATCTCCCCTCTGGGGCGTGCTGGCCGAGCGGCACAAACTGTACCGGAGTCTGTTCCTAGGCGGTTTTCTGCTTGCTGCCGTAGCCATCGCGGTGTTTCCGTTCATGCGCTCGCTTTCGGGCTGGATGTTGGCCGCCTTTGCGTTGGGAGCGGGCTCATCAGGCGCGTCCACGATCGCTTCGCTGCTGATTGTGGATTTCGAACCCGCCAACGAGTGGAACCCGCGTATCGGCATCCTGCAGAGCTTCAACGGCGCGGGTCAGGTGCTGGGGCTGTTGTTGGCCGGTGGATTTTCGCATGGCTCGTTCTCGGCAGGCTTGTGGCTTGCCGCAATCTTTCTGTTGCCTGCGCTGGTGTTAGGCAAGGTCGGATTGCCACTGGCGAGTCTGTCACCACATGAGACGGGCAAACGTGCACACCGGCATCATCTGATTGATGTGCGCGCACTGGCCGTCTTTCCACGCATCAACCTACCGTCCGGCATTGGTTTTCATCTACATGCGTTGAATATGGGCGGTCTGCGTCGACTGCCTTTCATATTGGGCACACCCTTTGGGCGCTTTCTACTGTCATGGTTCATGCTGGCGCTGGGCGTGGCCGGATTCTTCACTTACTTTCCACTGATGCTTGCGCACAGCTATGCGCTGGATTCGCATCTATCCTCGCTTGTCTATGCGCTAGCGGCAGCCGTGGGCATCGCACTGTTCGTGCTCGCCAGTCGTTGGTCTACGCAATTCGGGGCGGGGCGTGTCTACCGGTTCGGGCTGTGGCTGAGACTGGTCGGCTTTTTGCTTCTGGTGTTGGCGTTTCTCGTACCGCTCAGTGATCGTATCGCCTTTGCCGTGATTGGCTTTGCGTTGATCGTCGTCGCTTGGCCTATCCTGAGTGTGTCGGGAACAGCGCTGGCAGCGCAACTGGCGTCGTTCAGTGAAGGTGCGGCCATGGGGCTGTTCAACGCAGCGCTGGCACTGGCGACCGTCATCGGCGCATTTGCCAGTGGACCGCTGATGACCGCGTTCGGCTTTTGGTCCATTGCCGTCATGGGGCTGATCGGCATTGGCTTCGCGATTGTGTTGGCGACTGATACCGTGCCCTCTCGGACACAGGACTAATACGCCTGCCGGAAATAAGTAAAACGCGAGCTACGAGTTTGAGCTAAGGGGTCAGGTCCTGAGGTTTCCCCACGTTTTCATGCCGGCACTCCCAGTTGATCCAGCAGTTGTGAGCTGGGGTGTCGTAGCTGATCGATGAGTTCGCTCAAGCGCGTACTCGACCATCGTCGCACGAGTGCCTCGCGGCCCAGCCGCATGACCGAGTAGAGGCGTCGCCTCGATCGGAATGGCGCAAGCCAAACGTCGATACCGCAACTCTCGCACGCCGTGCCCACGAGCCAGCTGGCAAAGGCGGCCATCGCGCTGAGCAGCAACAGCACTTCGATACGCGCACCTTTACGCGTGAGACTGTCCTCGAAGCCCTGCTCGTAGCGGTGGGACTTCAGATCACGGAACGATAGCTCGATCTGCATGCGTCGGCCGTACAGCGTAATCAGCTGGGGCGCACTGGGCCAAGGAGGGCGATGCCACCAGCAGCCAGGGCTCGCTTTCACGTTGCGCGTTCTTGCGGCTGTTGGAGTTGCGCGCCAGCGCGCCTTGCCGATTGCGATGTTTGCGGCCTTTGGGTGGCTTGGCGTGTAACACCACACGTGCCGTCAGGAGATTGCTTCGCGCGATATCCATCGATCCGAAATCGCGAGGCCTGCGCGTTGCCAATGCATACATGGCCTCGCACGTCACCCATTCACCGGGTTCATCGGGCACCTCGACGGGCTTGAGATAGGTGGTGTTGCGCAAGCGTCCCAGCCATTGCCAGCCCATTGCCTCGACCGCCCGGAACCACGGCCCGCGGAAGCCGGCGTCGGTCACCAGAATCGGCCGCACGTCATCGGGAAGTACGTGCTCCAGGCGTTGTAGAAAACGCTTTTCGGCCTTCGGTGAGCCCGGTTGCCCGCCGGGAAACACCATGTCCAGGATCGGCAGCGTACGGCCACCCACGGGAATTGCCGCGCGCAGCAGATGCCAGCTTCGATCGGACTTCAGATCCGACCAATCGATGACGATGATGGGCTGCTTGGTACGCACCAACCAGCGGGTCATGGCCTTGTAGATGTGCTCGCGCTCGGCATGCAGATGATGGTTGCCCAACAACCGATCCAGTGCCTTCAGCGGCGAGCGGATGCGCTCGGCTCCGGGCCATGAACGCGCCAGGTCCATCAGTGTCAGGCGCCTGCCATCAATCATCGCTTTGACGGCGCGCAGCAACACGCGACGGCGCAGTGCGTGCATCGGCCCAAGTGCGTTGCCCAAGCACTTTTGAAATACTTCGGTTGCGCGCATGGTGTGGTCGCCTTCCTCTGGCTTCGTAACCCGTGAGGAATGACCGCATCATGCGCGCACTGTTCCTTCAGTCAGCGCGCAACGTGTTGATTGAACGAGGAGATTCGTGGGGAAACCTCAGGGTCAGAGTGCACTTTTTGGGGTGAAGAGATACTGAAAGGAAAATGGATGCGGAGAGAATTCAATTGCCTTGTTTGCCCCTGTCCCCTTTCGGGGATACGGGTTCCCTCCGAAAGCAGATGCGCGCTTTTGCGAATGATTTTTGTTGAATGCGTGACGCACATCATAGTTTGCAGTGCGCCGCGAATCCGTGCCTTTATGTTCATATTCAGTACAGCGATAGAGCGCAAGGATAGGTCTGGAGAGACTAGGCAGAGCGCTCCACACTCCTATGGAAAGAAGCCTCGCTCGCAACGGATATCTGCTTGTTTCGAATGAACAACATTTGGTGCGCCCCGTGCACCCCCCAATCCGAGCGATGAACATGAATACGCATAAGAAAACGCTTTTATCGGTGCTGTGCGCGGCTGCCTTCTCGTTTGCCGTAGCACCCATGGCCTTTGCCTTCTCGCCGCAGACGGCACCCGCCGGTAGCAACCAAGAGAGCCAACACGCGCAGGAAGCCGCCGAGCAACACAAGGATTCCACCGAGCACACGCAGAGCG
>NZ_JAQIBU010000077.1 GCF_027858935.1 Oleiagrimonas sp.
TGCCGGCAACTTCGGTTTCCAGGCGGCAGAGCCGCTCGCCCTGGAAAACCCCGAGGCAGCCGCGCCGCCCAAGGTGTCCTTCAACTGATGCGGTCCCGGCAGGTTTTGCCGGCGCAGTCGCTCAACTGAGGCTGCAATGGATTTCTTCGCACAACAGACCAGGATACGGCGCAGCAGCCGGGGGCTGGTGGTGCTGTTCATCGTGGCCGTGCTGGCGGTGGTCGCGGCGGTCGACGCGGTGGTGTTGGTGCTGCTGGGCTACACCGGCTCGGAACAAGGCCGGGCCGCGCTCGATCCCCGGATGCTGGTGATGGTAAGCCTGGGCGTGCTGGTGGTGATTGGCCTGGCTTCGACGGTGCGCAGCATGAGCCTTCGCGGTGGCGGGGCAGCCGTAGCCCGCAGTCTGGGGGCGACCGCGGTTTCTCCGGACACCACCAATCCGGCATGGCGCAAGCTGCGCAACGTGATCGAGGAGATCGCCATCGCCTCCTCGGTGCCGGTGCCGGACATTTTCGTGCTTGAAACCGAGCCTGGCATCAATGCTTTTGCTGCCGGCTACACCCCGTCAGACGCTGCGGTATGCGTTACCCAGGGTTGCCTGGACAAGCTCACCCGCGAAGAATTGCAGGGCGTGATCGCGCATGAGTTCAGCCATGTGCTCAACGGTGACATGCGACTGAACATCCGGCTCATGGGGTTGCTGTTCGGGATCCTGTTCATCGGCATCGTCGGGCGTCTGTTTCTGTACTCGGGCGGCCGCGTACGCACCCGCAAGGGCAATACCGCCTACGTGGCGATGATCGGCCTTGGTCTGGTGGTGGTGGGCTATATCGGTTATTTCTTCGGCCGCTTGATCCAGGCGGCTGTGGCGCGATCGCGCGAGTCCCTCGCGGATGCCTCGGCGGTTCAATTCACGCGACAGACGGCGGGCATTGCCGGTGCGTTGAAGAAGATCGCCGCACTCGAGGAAGGCTCGAAACTGGCCGCGGCCAACAGCCAGGAAGTGGCGCACATGCTGTTTGGCGAGGCAGGTCGGTTCTCCAGCCTGTTTGCCACCCATCCGCCGTTGCCCGAGCGTATCCGCGCACTCGGGGGCGTGTGGGATGACAAGGAGATCCGCCAGCTGGCCATGGCCTGGCAGCAACCGGGCCGTGCACGGCCCGGTCAGGATGCCTCGGCCTCGATCGCAGGGTTCATGCCCTCCGGTGCCGTGACCGCCGCGTCTGCCGAACATACGACGAGCCTTCCGCGCAGCGATCGACCGCTGCAGGTGGATGCGGCCAAAGTCGGCGCAAGCGTAGGCAAGCCCGGAGTGCAGGACATGCATGCGGCCGGCCACATGCAGCGCCAATTGCCGGATGTGCTGGCCCAGGCGGTGCATGATGCGGGCGGTGCGCTGGAGTTGATGCTCGCCTTGGCGGTGGCCGACGACGCAAGCCTGCGGGATGCCCAATTGTTGCGTGTGGACAGTGATTTCGGTAGTGCCGTGGCCGAGGGCGTGGAGGCACTGTTGCCGCCAATTTCCATTCTGCATCCAATGCTGCGCCTACCCCTGGTCGGGCTGGCGTTTCCGCAACTCAAGCGGCAGCCGCGTCCACGCCTGATGCAGCTGGTCCAGACGCTGGATGCGCTGGTGCATGCCGACCATCGCGTGGACCTGCACGAGTACTGCCTGGTCAAGCTGCTGCACCTGCAGCTGCATGATGCACTGGATCCGGCACGCGGATTCGTGCCCGGGGCCGGTCGCCTGCGCCAGTCCGCGGCCGAGTTCGGCGATCTGTGTGCCATCGTCGCCCGTCATGGGCAGTCCGATCCGGAAAAGGCCCGCCAGGCATGGGCAAGCGCCATGCATGAAGCGCTGCCTTCCAGCCGTGCCAGTTACGACCCACCGGAGGAATGGATCCCCCGCATGGATCAAGCGCTCGACCGGCTTGATCGCATCCGGCCGGTGGACAAGATGCTGGTGGTGCGCGGGCTGACTGCGGCTGTGTCCGCCGATGGCGAAGTCACGGTCGAAGAGGCTGAATTGTTGCGCGTGATCTGCGCGTCGCTGCATTGTCCGTTGCCGCCGCTGCTGCAGCATCTGGAGACACTGGACGACGAGGATGCGCATGCATCCCGGGATTGATTCAGGCAAGGCAGGTCTGCATCGATGAAACACCTGGATATACGAGCCCGGGAGTCACGCCCGCTGGTGCTCTCGGCGCTGTGCTTTTTCTTCATCCTGACCGCCTACTACATCATCCGTCCGGTGCGCGACCAGCTCAGTGGCGCGGTGGGCTCGACCTCGCTGCCGATCTTCTACAGTGCCACCTTCGTCGCCACGCTGCTCCTGACACCCGTCTTCGGCATGCTGGTCGCCCGCTTTCCGCGACGCCAGTTGATGTTGTGGAGCTACAGTTTCTTCATTGTCTGCCTGCTGGCCTTCGTGCCGGCGTTCGTGTTCCAGGACCAGATCGGCGCGAAGCTGCTGGGCACGGTGTTCTTTGTCTGGGTCAGCGTGTTCAACCTGTTCGTGGTCTCGCTGTTCTGGAGCCTGATGGCGGATATCTGGACCAGCCACCAGGCCCGGCGACTGTTTTCCATGGTGGCGCTGGGAGGCACAGCGGGCGCGCTGGCCGGTCCGATCATCACTTCGCTGCTGGTCAAGGTGCTTGGGGTCGCGCCGCTGCTGGTGGTGTCGGCGGTACTGCTGACCGTGGCCCTGGGTCTGCTGCTTCGCTTGTCCAGCGATGACGAGGACGCCTCGCGGGAATCAGCAAAAGCCATTGGCGGCTCCCTGCTGGCCGGTGCCCGGCAGGTAATGACGCAACCGTTCCTGCGCAACATGGCGCTGCTGATGCTGCTCAACGACGGCATTGGCACGGTGGCCTATGCCCTGGTCGCCGATTATGCCAAGGCCCATTACGTCAGCGATGCCGCCCGCACGGCGATGTATGCACACCTGGATCTGGCCATCAACGTGCTTGGCGCATTGATGCAGATCAGCCTGACCCGCTGGATATTGTATCGGCTCAGTGTCACCTGGGGGTTGGTGATCCCGGCGCTGGTCAACGTGGTGCTGTTGCTGATGGTGGTGGTCTGGGGCCGCGATATGCGCGTGTTCGGAACCGTCGTCTCGTTGGTGCTGGTGTTGCAGGTGGTTGCACGCGGGACCCAGTACGGCATGCTCAAGCCGGCGACCGATTCGCTGTACACGCGGATTGCGCGCGAGGCGCGGTACAAGGGCAAGAACTTTGTCGAGACGGCGGTCTGGCGCTTCGGGGACCTGTTTGTCACGACCAGTCTCAATCTGCTGCGTGGAATCGGCGTGACCCTGACCGGACTGGCGGCCATCAGTGCCGGGCTTTCAGGCGTGGCCGCCTGGATCGGCGTGCGCGCGAGCCACTCCAGCGACTTGCTGGAGGAAGCGCCGGAAACCGGAGGCGTGTCCGAACGTCCTGGGCCTTGAACCGCGGTCAGCCGGCGATGTAGCGCTGCAGGTGCTCGATTTCCTTGGCCTGCTCGTCGATCACGGCCTTGACCAGATCGCCGATCGAGACCACACCGATGACCCGGTTCTGCTCGACCACCGGGAGGTGGCGTACGCGGCTGTCCGTGCACAGGCGCATGCAGTCCGCGACGCTGGAATCGGGTCCGATGGTCATGACGCTCCCGGACATGATCTCGCTGACCGGGGTATTCGCCGATGAGCGTCCCTGCAGTACGATCTTGCGTGCATAATCGCGTTCGGAAACGATCCCTACCAGCGTTTCGCCGCGCATGACCAGAAGTGCACCTACACCGTGCTGGGCCATTTGCTTGATGACGTCCAGCACCGGCGTTTCCGGCTCAACGCGATAGACCTGGTTGCCTTTGCTCTCCAACAGATGTCTGACTTGCTGCATGAGCTGCTCCCGTCGCTGTCGGTGGTGTGCAGGAAAAGTCTAGCGCGATCCGGGTGAAGTCGGAACGCATTCTTTCAAGGATGCAGGTTTCGCCGCGATACGCGTGCTTTCCTGGACAAGGTACAACGGCCGTTGCTTGCTCTCGGCATAGATCTTGCCGATGTATTCGCCAACCACGCCAAGGGCCAGCAATTGCATGCCGCCCAGAAACAGGATGACCAGGATCAGGGTCGGATAGCCGCGCACCGGGTCGCCCCAGATGAGCGCCTTGACCAGGACCCATGCGCCGTAGACGAAGGCCAGCAGGGCTGAACCCAGGCCGGTGAGGGTCGCCAGGCGCAGGGGCGCGACGGAGAACGAGGTAATGCCTTCGACGGCCAGGTTCAGCAGTCGCCAGTAACTCCACTTGCTGCGGCCGCGATGGCGGGCCTGGCGGTGGTAGACGACACGGGTTTGCGGATAGCCGATCCAGCTGAAAAGCCCCTTCATGAAGCGTTGCCGCTCGGGCATGGCGCGCAACGCTTCGACGGCGCGACGCGAGAGCAACCGGTAGTCGCCGGTATCGCGCGGGATCGATGTGTCCGAAAGCTTCTCCATGCTGCGGTAGAACACGGCTGCGGTGAAGCGCTTGAAACGGCTTTCCCCATCGCGTGACTGGCGGGTCGCGTAGACCACGTCGTAGCCCTGCTGCCATTGCTCGATCAACTTGGGAATCAGTTCAGGTGGATCCTGGAGATCGGCATCGATGACCACTACGGCGTCGCTATCGGCATGATCGAGTCCGGCACTGAGTGCGGCCTCCTTGCCGAAATTGCGTGACAGGCGAAGACCCTCCGCAACGGGATCTTTATGGGTGATCGCCGTGATGACGTCCCAGGTGGCGTCACGGCTGCCGTCATCCACGTAAAGCACCCGGGGGGACAGTTCGAGCGATTGGAGTACCGACAGCAGGCGCTGGTGAAAGCCTTCCAGTCCGTCGGATTCGTTGTATGCAGGGACCACGATGGTGAGGGTCGGGGTCGGCATCGGTGCAGGCTCCATGGAAGGCGCGGCGTCGGCTCTCAGTGTCGCACGCGCGGGTGCGGCGGGTTCTTTTCGGTGACGTAGACGGTTCCGCCCAGTTGCTCCATCTGCTGCATGATCCAGTCTGCCCGGCCCTGCACGTAGGCCGAAGGGCGGTCGGCATGCAAACGCAGCGGATTGGGCAGCACTGCGGCCAGCAGCGCGGCCTGGTGGCGGTCCAGCCGGGCCGGGTCGGTATGGAAAAAGGCATGGCTGGCGGCATCCACACCGTAGATGCCGTTGCCGAGCTGGGCAATGTTGACGTAGACCTCCAGGATCCGTCGCTTGGGCCAGTTCGTTTCCAGCAGTACCGTGAAATAGGCTTCCAGCCCCTTGCGCAGGTAATTGCGTCCGCCCCAGAGGAACAGGTTTTTTGCGGTCTGCTGGCTGATGGTGCTGGCCCCGCGCAGTCGACCGCCATCCTCGGCGGTGTCGATGGCCTTGTGGATGGCGCGAAAGTCGAAGCCATGGTGGAACGGAAACCGTTGATCTTCCGAGGCCACCATGGCCAACGGCACCTGCTTGCTGATGCGTGACCAGGGCACCCAGTGGTGGTGCAGGGTGAAGTGCTTTTCGCCATGGATCCAAGCGCCGAGCTGTCGCTCGATCATGAAGGCGCTGGTGGGCGGCGGTACGAAGCGCAGCACCAGCACGATCGATTCAGTGATCACGATCCAGGCAAGCGCCACAATCACGACTACGCGAAGCAGGATCTTCCAGGAGAATCGCTTTTTGCCGCTCATGCACGCAAGTGTAAAGGTATAAGGACCGCTCCGTAGCCGGTGGATCGAGGGGCCAGTCCATGTCCGGGGCTTGTGATTGCGGCTGAAAGCCCCACTTTTCCGGGTTCGCAAGAGGATGACCACGTGACCACGCAACGCGATGTACTTCATCGATTCATGCTTGAACGCGCCGGCGTGCGCGGCGTGCTGGTGCGCCTGGGCGCCAGCTGGCGCGAGGTGGCCGCTCGCGCCGACTATGCCGCGCCGATTCGTACGCTGCTGGGCGAATGCCTGACGGCCAGCGCACTGCTGACCGGCCCGATCAAGTTTGACGGCGCGTTGTCGCTGGAGCTCAAGAGCCGCGGCGACCTGCGCCTGCTGTTTGCCGAATGCACCGAACGCGGAAGGTTGCGCGGCTTGGCCCGTACGGGTGACGGGGCCGAATGGGACGCGGACATCGACCTGTCCGGTCTGCCGCAGGCCACGCTGGCGATCACTATCGGCAACGTCGAGACCGGCAGCCGCTACCAGGGACTGGTGGACCTGCAGGACGCGCGTCTTGAACAGGCCATCGAGGGCTACTTCGCCCGTTCCGAGCAGCTTCCGGCGCGGCTGGTCCTGGTCGTGGGCGAACACGAAACGGCCGGCCTGCTGCTGCAGAAGATGCCTGCCGAGGGCGGCCATGATGCTCCGGGCGATTCCGATGGCTGGGATCGCGTGCAGCATCTGACCACGACCCTGACGAACGCGGAATTGCTGGAATTGCCTGTCGAGCAGTTGCTGTATCGCCTGTACCACGAGGAAAACGTTCGCCTGTTCGACCCGCAACCCCTGGCGTTCGGCTGCAGTTGCTCGGCGCAGCGCGTGCAGGCCATGCTGCGAGCGCTGGGCAGTGAGGAGGCGGATGCAGCGCTGGAAGCCAATGATGGCGTGGTCGAGGTGACGTGCGAATTCTGCGCTGCGCAGTATCGCTATGATCGCGTGGACGTCGAGCGGTTGTTCAGTGTCGTCCCGTCGGCACCTGCGTCTTCCAGCAGCCACTGATCGGCCTCAACCAGACCTGCGGCGAAGACCGGATTTATCTCCCGGGTTGCCAGTGCTCGAACGGTTCGGCCTTGGCGAACAGGTAGCCTTGCGCGAACCGGCAGCCCAGGTCGAGCAGGATCTTGCGCTGTGCTTCGGTCTCCACGCCTTCGACGATGACCTGCATCTGCAGGGAGTCGGCCATCGCCTGGATGGCGCGGAAAATGGCCGAGCCCTGCTTGTCATCCGCGTTTGCATCATTGCTGTCGATACGCGCGGTGAACGAGCGGTCGATCTTGAGGACCTCGATCGGATACTGGTGCAAGTAGCTGAGTGAGGAATATCCGGTTCCGAAATCGTCCAGGGCGACGGTAATGCCGTGTGTGCGCAGGCATTCGAGTGTCATCTTGACGTGTTCGGGGTTTTCCAGAAGGGTGCGTTCGGTCACCTCGATGCGCAGGCGGTCGGGCGGGACATCATGTGCCTGCAAAAGGTCCAGCAGGCGGCGGTCGATATCCTTGGTGCGCAGGTGCCGGCCGGAAACATTGATGCTGACAAATCCGTTCTCGCCGCACAGCGAGCCGGCACGCGCGAACACCTGCTCGAAGATCTGCCAGTCAATGGCCTCGATGCAGCCGCTGTCCTCGGCCACGGCCAGAAACGCATCCGGCAGCAGCAGGCCTCGCTCCGGATGGCGCCAGCGCATCAGGGCCTCGTATCCCAGGATCGATCCGTCATCCAGGCGCACGATCGGCTGGAAGAAGGGCTCAAACTCGTTGCGGGTGATGGCGCGTCGAAGGTCGCCTTCCACTTCCAGCACCGATAACGCGGTCCGCCGCAGATGGTCATCGAACCATGCCGCACGATGGCGTCCGGAGGCCTTGGCGCTGTACATGGCCGAGTCCGCGTCACGCAGCAGTTCTTCCGCGCGTTGATAGTGCTCTGCGGACAGGGCAATGCCGATGGATGCTGACGTGAACATCTCCTTGCTGCCCAGGCGGATCGGGTTGTTGAGTTCGGTGATGATGCGCTGTGCGACCTGGGAGATGTTTCCGGTGTCGGTGAAGCTTTCCAGCAAGACCGCGAATTCGTCGCCGCCCAGGCGCGCAACGATGTCGTCGGCCTTGACGCAGGCGCGGATGCGCGCGCCAACCTGGAAAAGGAGATCGTCGCCAATCAGGTGCCCGACCGAGTCGTTGATCACCTTGAAACGGTCAAGGTCGATGAACAGCACCGCGAAGCGCAGCGAGTCGTCCTCGTGATAGCGCCGCAGGGCCTGCTCGAGGCGTTGCAGAAGCAGGGCGCGATTGGGCAGCCCCGTCAGCGCGTCGTGGAGGGTTTCGTACTTGAGTCGGCGTTCGATGCGCTCGCGCTCGGCGATCTGTTCGCGAAGGTCGCGATTGGCCAGTGCCAGTGCACGGGTGCGTTCGGTCACGCGGCGTTCCAGACTGGCGTAGGCGTGTCTCAGGGACTCCGAACTGCGCTTGCGCTGGAGGGCGTTGGCGATGTGATAAGCGACAAAGTTGAGCAACTCCTGGTCGGACTTCTTGTAGGTGTGGTTTTCCGAGTAGCTCTGCACAGCCAGCACGCCGACGGTATTTTCATCGCAGATCAGCGGAACACCCAGCCAGCAATGGGGGGATGGGCCATTGGGAATGACTTCATGGTTGTCGATCAATTTCTGCATGCGCACGCGGTCGGCCAGCAGGGTGTGGCCCTGGCGCAACACATACTCGGTCAGGCCCTGTCCCAGCGAGCGTCTCTGGGGAATGGATTCGGATTCATCCACGCAATAGGGAAAGTCCAGCTTGCGTGCATCATCACTGAGCACTGCGATGTAGAAGTTGCGCGCGTAAAGCAGCTCGCCCACGATTTTATGCACGCAGGCATAGAAATCACCCAGGCTTTCGGCCGTGTTGGCCAACTCCGCGATGCGGAAAAGTGCGCTTTGCAGGCGCTCGCCATGCTGGCGTTCGATGACCTGGTCCTGCAGTACACGATTGGCGTCGCGCAAGGCCTCGGTACGTTCGGCCACGCGCCGTTCCAGATCGGCATGGGCCTGGCGGCGCTCCAGTGCGGTCTGTACGTGCTGGGCGACGTAGCTGAGAAGCTCCCGGTTCTTTTCGGTGAAACGTGCGTGTTCGTGGTAGCTCTGGACCACAAGCGCTCCGACCACTTCCTTGCCGCGCAGCAGGGGCACGCCCAGCCAGTCCACGGGGGCGGGCCCGGACGGGATCAAGGGTCCCCGGATCTGTTCCCGGATCTGATCAATATTGCCGTACAGGGGCCGTCCTTCGCGGATCAGATGCCACGTCACGCTGTTGCAAATACTCTGCATCGGCACGAATTCGTTTGGCGGTGGCGTTTCGGTGTCGTTGATATCGACGTA
>NZ_JAQIBU010000180.1 GCF_027858935.1 Oleiagrimonas sp.
TGTGCCTGCTGGATGCGGTGCTCGAATGGGATGCGCAATGTATTCATGCCAGCAGCGCCGGACATCGCAATCCGCAGCATCCCCTGCGAAGCGAGGGGCACCTGCATGCCGTGCATCTGGCCGAGTACGGAGCCCAGGCTACGGCGGTGCATGGTGCGCTGTGCGCGCGGCGCAGCGGCAAGCTAGCCCCTCGGCCGGGCATGCTGGTGGCACTGCGCGACGTACGCCTGGCCGTGGAGTTCATCGACGCGTTTGCCGGCGACCTGCATGTACATGCCGATTGCCTGCATGCGGACCTGTCCGGTTCGCTGTACACGTTCCGGGTCGAGCATGCCGGCCTCGAGCTGGCCAGTGGGCGGGTCACGATCATGCACTCCGCCGCATGAGCAACCCCGGCGGGATCGTGCGGTAAGCTCGGATTCCCGGATTCCCGGAGCACTGGACCAAGCCAGCATGAGCGATACCACGACACGTCGAGCACTCGTCACGGGCGGCAGCGGCGACATCGGCGCCGCCATCTGCATGACGCTGGCCGCGGCCGGATACCACGTCATCGTGCATGCCCATCGCGGCATGGAACGCGCCGGGGCAGTGGTCGAACGTATCCGCGAGACTGGCGGCCAGGCCCGGGTCATGGCTTTCGATGTCACCGACGCAGCAGCCAGCGCGCAGGCGCTGGAGAGCGTACTTGCGGAGGGCCCCGTGCACTGCGTGGTCAGCAATGCCGGCGTGCATGACGACGCTCCGATGGCAGGCATGAGCGATGCGCAATGGCGGCAGGTCATCGACGTGTCGCTGCACGGTTTCTTCCACGTGGTGCAGCCGTTGTTGCTGCCGATGGCGCGGATGCGTTTCGGGCGGGTGGTGGCGATGGGCTCCGTGGCGGGAGTCATGGGCAATCGTGGCCAGGCCAACTATGCCGCCGCCAAGGCCGGTTTGCATGGTGCGGTACGCTCGCTCGCGCGGGAGATGGCTTCGCGCGGCATTACCGCAAATGTGGTGGCGCCGGGCGTCATCGCCGGACGCATGAGCGAGTCCCTGTTTCCGCCCGAGCAGCTCAAGGCGCTGGTACCCGCAGCGCGCGCGGGGACGCCGGAGGAGGTTGCGGCATTGGTGGCGTTTCTGTGCTCGGACGATGCCGGTTATATCAACGGCCAGGTCATCGGCGTGAATGGGGGCATGGGATGAAGCGGCGCCGGTTCAGGCGGCTTCGGTATACAGCGGAGGCGGGCGTCGTCCGGAAAGGGGCGCGCGCAGACGGGCGTCGCATTGCGTGGCGCGCAAGCTGATCGTGTCGGCAAGGGCTTCGAGCAGGTCGACGTGCTCGCGCAATCGCGCGACAAGCGCGGCATCGTCCAGCGGATCATGCAGCCCACGGTTGAGTTCGGCGAACCAGGCCAGCTCGTACTGGTCCAGCATCGCGCGCGGGTTGCGATTGGCACTGGATGCATGCCAGTCCAGGAACAGCGCCTGCATGCGCAGATTCAGTGCCTGTGCGCGTTCGAGATCATCGCGCACTGCAGCAAGCATGGTCAGGTCGGTCAGGCGCTTCTGGAACACCAGAGGGCAGAGCACGCCCCAGTAATAGGTGTAATCCCAGGTCACCTTCACCGGCAGAACTTCGGCATCGCCAAACAGCGGATACTGGTTGCGGAACAGCGGCAGGCTGTTGGCCAGGAACGATTGCAGCAACTGCTCATACATCAACGTGTATGGGGCCAGGTTGCGCCCGGCCAGGTCATGCCCGACCAGTGCGACGATGTAGGTGTTCTCGATCGCGATGAAGTCGCTTCCCGGTGAGTAGAACGGATCCAGGAAGGCGCCGGCCTCGCCGGTCAGCGCCCATCGGTTGGCGGAGAACATCTGCGCGCAGCCATGCGAATAATCTCGCAGGAAACTGAAGTCGAGCAACGCATCGCGCCGCGCCGCCACTGCGCGCGCCAATGCGGGCTGGCGTGTACCGAGCCATTCCAGGGTGCGTTCGAAGTCGCGCATCGATTCCAGCGGGTGCATGCCGGCGTCAGCGACGATGCCGACCGAATGCGCGCCCGAGGACAGCGGTATCAGCCATGCCCAATAGCCGGGTCCGACCAGATGGTTGGTCGAGCGCCATCGCTCGGGGGGCGTGCAACGGCCGCGCCAGTTACTGTCCTCGCACCAGCCGTCGATCTCGATGCGGTCGTCCAGGCGGAACCACACCGCGTTGCCATGGTGGTCGTTGTCGCGGGTCAGCTGGAAATGACGGCGCAGCATGCCGGCGCGGCCGGAGGCATCCAGCAGCCAGCGTGCGTGCAACTGATATTCGCTGGTCTCGTCGCGGCAGCGCACCGTGTGCCGTGCGCCGTCCTCGCCCATGCCCAGCCCGCTGATGGTGGTACCGTCGCGCACGTCGATGCCGCGACGGCGGGCCTCATCGTTCAGGAAGTTCTCGAGGATGCCGCGGTCGAGCTGATAGCTGGGGGTAGGCAGGACCTGGCTGGCACCAAGTTCAGTGACGTTTTCCAGATCATCGCGGCCATCGGAGAAGAAGAACCTGAAACCGAACTTGCGGATGTGGTCCCGCTCCAGGTGCTCGCGCAGCCCCAGCGTTTCGGCGAAATAGTGCGCACCGATCTCGACCGTCGATTCACCGACCTTGTGGGCGGCTGCGGGCAGCGGATGGCGACGGCGTTCGAGAACCACGATGTCCAGTTCCGGGAACTCTCCGCGCAGGTGAAGCGCCAGCGTGAGTCCAGCCAGTCCACCCCCGAGGATCACTGCATCGTGCATGGTCGTGCGTGTCATGGCGGTCCTGCCAGGCGAAACCGTACGTGGATGATGCCTCAGTCCCGCATCTGCGTCACGTCAGGGCGTTTCAGCGTCCGGGTCGAACACCAGCGGCGCCTGGTTACGGATGCTGCGCAGGTGATCGCACATCAGTCCCGCGCGCAGGATCCGCCAGACCACGCCCGCGGTGATGCGGCTGAAGTCGGACACCGGGCGAAAGTGGCTCAGGCGCATGTCGCCCTGATAGCGTGACTCGATCGGTACCGAGACTACGCGGACTCCCCGCTGCAGTGCGGATTCGATGAGAATTTCGGTCTCGAAAGCGAAACCGCCACTGTTGATGTCGGCCATTTCCAGAGCCTCGCGCGGGTAGTAGCGTTGTCCACACTGGGTGTCCACCAGGCGTTGTCCAGCGGCCCAGGAGATACCCCAGTCGGCAAAGTCATTGGCGCGTCGGCGATAGGTGGGCTGGCGCTCGCGATGCCGGATACGCGCGCCGGAAATGATATGTCCGGGATAGCGTCGGGCCGCGGCAAGCAGGCGCGGGATATCCGCGGCCACATGCTGACCGTCGCCATCCATGCTCACGACCCCCTCGCAGCCATGCTCCAGGGCGGCACGGAACCCGGTGCGCAGGGCCGCGCCCTTGCCGCGCCGTTCCTGGTGACGGATCAGGGTGACCGGAAGGCGGCCAACGATATCCGGCGTGCCATCATCGGAGCCGTCGTCCACCACCAGTACTGGAATGTTCTGTGCAAGGATCGATTCGATCACCGCACCAATGGTGCGTGCCTCGTTGAGGCAGGGGATCAATACGCAGCAAGCGGGTGTATCGGTTGCGTGGGGTGATGTCTGGTTCAAGAATAAGATTCCGTTTCGATCTCCAGCGCAAGATCCGTTCCGCAGGGAATCCGGCAATGGCTGCGCATGGGCCCGGTAAGGCATGCGAGCAGCAACAGGGCGCAGCCGCATGCATTCTCCTCGACCAGTGTCGCCAGCCCCGGGTTTTCCAGATTCGCAAGCGGTGCGTTCTTGCCCAACTGCAAGCGCAGGCGAGCCACTGCACGCGGGTTTTGTTCCGGCGACAGGACCAGCGCGCATCCCATCGGTTGTCGCGTGCGAATCACTTCCGCCAACGGTCCGCTGGCGGGCGCATCCGAGGCCACCAGCAGCAATGGCTGACGATCGCAGATGGCCTGTGTTGCGGCTTCCATCAGACCGGCGCCAAAGCTTTGCTCGCCCGCGCATACGGCGCTGGATGCCTGCATGCAGCGGGCGGCGATGGTCCAGTAACCGGCGGCGGCATTGTGCACGGAATTATGAAAGCGCGTGGGTGAAAGCTGCCGGGGGGCTTCGGCGAGGGTGCGGCACATGTAGTCCATGATGATGGCATCGCCGTGCGCGGAGGTGAACACGCTGGGCAGTTGGTCTGCTGGTCGTCCGCTCATCCGTACCGCCTGGGTGGCGGCCTCGATCGCCAGACGCACCAGCGCCGGTGCTCGCCTGCGCTCGGCCGGAGCGAGCCATTCGGCAGCAGGCTTGTCAGGGGCGTCGCTGCGCGGGGGCTGGCCCAGGATACGTTCGCGCAGGGACGGCCAGTCGGGGAGGCCCTGTGCCCAGAATCCGATGCCTTCGATCCAGACCTCCATCGAAGTGCTCATGCCCGAATCCCGGGGCGGGTGAAGGCCAGACAGGCATTGTTGCCGCCGAAGCCGAACGAGTTGCTCAGCGCCACGCGTACATCTGCGGATCGTGTCTCGAGCACCAAGTGATCCGCGCACACCGGATCCGGTTCGCTGCAGCCCAGATTGCCGGGCAGAAATCCTCGTTCGATGGCCAGCATGGCGAGTGTTGCCTCCAGGCCGCCGGCGGCACCCAGGGTATGCCCCGTGAAGCCCTTGCTTGAACTGACCCGGGTGGTGACCGGAAACAGGCGGGCAACCAGTGCGGCCTCGACCTCGTCGTTCTTGGGTGTCGCGGTACCGTGCAGATTGATGTAATCGACCTGCGCCGGATCCAGTCCAGCACGTTGCAGGGCCTTGCGCATGGCCATTTCGGCGCCGGCGCCATCCGGATGCGGGGTGGACATGTGATGGGCGTCACTGGACTCACCGTAGCCGGCCAGCTGAACCGCATCGGGCGCATGCTCGCTGCGTTCGAGCAGAGCGAAGCCCGCCGCTTCGCCGATCGAGATGCCGGTCCGGCCGATATCGAAGGGCCGACAGGCCTCGGCGGCAACCAGTTCCAGCGAGTTGAAACCGAACAACACGCTTTCACACAGGGTGTCCACTCCACCAACGACCGCCGCATCGGCCAGCCCGGTGTGGATCAGCCGTGAGGCCATGGCATAGACCTTGGCGCTTGACGAGCAGGCAGTGGAGACGGTGAGACAGGGTCCATCGAGATCCAGTACACGCGCCACGAATGTGCTGAGTGCGTGCAGGCAGTGGATCATCGGTCGCCGCAGGTCGGAAGGCAGACGGCCATCGGGATCGAGGTGGCGATAACCATCCTCGGTGCTGCCGATGCTGCCGGTGGAGGTCCCCAGAAGCACGGCCACCCTGGAGCGGCCGTGTCGCGCGGACGCGATGCGAACGGCATCGGCAAAGCCGTCCTGTTGCAGGCCAAGCCATGCCAGACGGTTGTTGCGGCACTCCCAATCGGTCAGTGCCTGCGGCAACGGCGCATGTTCCAGACCGGCGACCCGGCCGATCCAGCAGTCCAGTGGCGCGTTGCTGAAGTCGTTGTAGGCAAGTCCGCCGTGCATGCCCTGCAGCGCCAGGACATGCGCGGCGAGGCCGCGTCCAAGCGCTGAGGTTGCAGTGTGGGCGCTGACGGCGAGCGCGGGCAAGGTGTCGTGCATTGCGCCAAGCGTAACTTTTCCGTGCTGAATTTTCTCCTGCCCGTATCCAATGTTTGAATTGACTGGGATAGGATGTCCCCGGCACGGATGCTGCAGTCCTCTTGAATGGGACCCATCCTCGCCGGTCAGGAGACTTCTTTTCGATGAGCGACTCAATCGCCCCGCTGCGCCGCGGCCCGTGGCGTTACCTGTGCGACGCCGACGTGCTGCACTCGCTGCTGGTGACCCTGGCGGTGCTGGTGCTGACCGGGGGTCTGGCGTGGGTGGTCTATCTGCTCGGGGTCTGGCGCGCAGCCGTGCGCAGTGCCGTGCAGCCACAGCGGGCTGAAGTGGTGCTGGTATTCGGGCGCAAGCTGCGCGGAGAACATCCCGAGCGCGATTACCGCCAGCGTCTGCGCCGTGGCTTGCAACTGGCTCGCGATGGCGTGGCCCGTCGCATGCTCTTGCTGGGAGGCAGTGGCGGCAGCCGGACCAGCGAGGCACAGGCCGGAGCAGACTGGTTGCAAGCGCAGGGCTTCCCGCAGGATGTGCCCCTGATCCTGGAACAGGCCTCCAATGATTCACTGGAGAACCTGCGCCATGCGCGTGAACTGTTGCGCACCGACACCTTGCCGCCGGTGGCCCTGGTCACCAGCCGCTACCATCTGGCCCGCTGCCTGCTGCTGGCGCAGCGTCTGGGGTTCGACGCCGAGACCGTGGCCGCGGAGCCGCATATGCCACGCCAGCTCCGGTACCTGGGCCGCATGCTGCTGGAGTCGGGTTACCTGATGTGGATCGACATCGGCCTGCGCTGGGCGCACCTGATCGGCCACGAGCGCATGGCGGGAAGGATTCGCTGAAAAATTTCTTCACATCGCCCGGACAAGGTCAACCGATGCATCCGGAGCAGGCTTGCAGTGCGTGTCCGGATCCCGCGCTCCCGGATGCGGCCGAGGCAAGCATCGCAGGTTGGGCTGACGCAGGAAGTCAGGTGCCTCGGCTCCTCCGCCCTGAGGAAGCATCCCCGGATGCGCTTCGCTTATCCGGGCTACGGGATGGGAGTGTCCCTGGAGGAACTAGTGCGCACCGCCGCTGATCGCCTTGCTTGCCTTGGGGCCGAACGGCGGTTTGGCCAGCCAGATCACGGCGATCAGGCCGATGAAGATCCAGCCCAGCACGTGGAACACCTCGTTGAAGGCGATCTGGTAGCTCTGCTGGGTGATCATGCCGTTGAGAATGCGTCCACCCAGCTCGGTGTTGCCATGTCCCAGGTTCTGCAGCGCGGCGCGGGACTGCGGATCGAAGCGCGTGATGTTCTCGGTCAGCTGGGCATGGTGGGTGTCGGCACGGCGGATCCAGGCGAAGGTGGTGATGGAGGCGGCAAAGCTGCCGCCCAGGGTGCGCAGGAAGGTGGCCAGACCGGAGCCAGCGGCGATCTCGTCCTGGCGCAGGTCCGACAGCAGGATGGTCAGCACCGGCATGAAGAACAGGGCCACGCCCAGACCCTGCCACAGTTGCACCATCGCGACGTGGGTAAAGTCCACCTGCAGGTTGAAGCCCGAGCGCATGAAGCAGGTCGCGCCCATCACCAGAAACGACAGTCCAGACAGGATGCGCAGGTCCATGCGCGGGGCGTACTTGCCGACAAAGAAGGTCAGCAATACCGGGATCACGCCCAGTGGCGCCGTGGCATATCCGGCCCAGGTGGCGGTATAACCCAGGTTCTGCTGCAGCCACAGCGGCACCAGCAAGGCGATCGCGAAGAACGCCGAATAGGCCAGGACCAAGGCCAGGGTGCCGGCGGCGAAGTTGCGGTGGCGGAACAGCTTGAGGTCGACGATGGGATCGTCATCCGTCAGCTCCCAGATCAGGAAGACCGCCAGTGCGATCACCGAGGTGATGGTCATCGCGATGATGAAGGTGGAGTGGAACCAGTCCGCGTCGTTGCCCTTGTCGAGCACGATCTGCAGCGCGCCGACGCCGATGATCAGGGTGATCAGGCCGACATAGTCCATGCGCGGACGCTGTGTCTTCTCGACCTTGGCGCGCAACTGGTTGGCGACCACCACGCTGGCGAAAATGCCGATGGGCACGTTGATGAAGAA
>NZ_JAQIBU010000205.1 GCF_027858935.1 Oleiagrimonas sp.
TTGGCAGCACGCGTGCACGCCCGGCACAATGATCAAAAGGACTGAAGGAGGCTGCCATGCTGATCGTCGTCGGAATCATCCTTGCCATCGCGGCATTGTTCGCTCTCGCGATAGGGGGACGAGGCTGGCAGGCATGGTGTGCGGCCGTGGCGATCCTTTTCGCGACGTGGATTGCGCTCGGCGTGGGTTCGCCGATCACTTTCAGCATCCTGCTGATCCTCGCGGTCGCTCTGGCTGTGGTCACCGGCTTTGCACCCTTGCGCCGCTTGCTGTTCGCCCGCGCGATGATGCCGGTGGTGCAGCAGGTGCTGCCGCGCATGGGCGATACCGAGCGCACCGCTCTGGAGGCCGGAACGGTGTGGTGGGATGGCGAGATCTTCTCCGGCATACCGAACTGGAAGCGCCTGGCCGAGTTCGAATGCCAGCCGCTCAGTCCCCGTGAGCAGGCCTTCCTGGACGAGCAGGTGGACACCCTTTGCCGGATGCTCGACGACTGGCAGATCGAGCAGGAGCGCGGCATGCCCGAGGCGGTATGGGACTACCTCAGGCGCGAGCGTTTCTTCGGCATGATCATTCCCGAGCAATTCGGCGGCCTGGGCTTTTCCGAGATCGGCCACTCGCGCGTGGTCACGCGCATCGCCAGTCGCTCCATCGCCGCTGCGGTCACGGTGATGGTGCCCAACTCGCTGGGACCCGGAGAGTTGTTGCTGCACTACGGCACCGAGGCGCAGAAGAACGAGTATCTGCCACGTCTGGCCGACGGGAGCGAGATTCCCTGCTTCGCCCTGACCGGCCCCGAGGCTGGCTCCGACGCCGCCGCCACTCAATCGCACGGCATCGTCGAGCACGGCATGTGGCAGGGCGAACAGGTGCTGGGCATGCGCCTGACCTGGAACAAGCGATACATCACACTGGCACCGGTGGCCACGCTGATCGGCCTGGCTTTCCGGCTGAAGGACCCGCACGGCCTGCTCGGCGAAAACGAGGATCTGGGCATCACCTGCGCGTTGATCCACAGTGACCTGCCCGGCATCGAGATCGGGGATCACCATGACCCGATGGGCGTCCCGTTCAACAACGGACCGATCACCGGCACCGACGTGTTCGTGCCGCTGGACAGCATCATCGGCGGTCGCGAACAGATCGGTCATGGCTGGCGCATGCTGATGGAGTCACTGGCCGCGGGGCGCTCGATCTCGCTGCCGGCGCTGGCGATCGGCGCAGCACAGATGTCCACCCGCATCTGCGGCGCCTACGCCTCGGTCCGCGAACAGTTCGACACCCCCATCGGACGATTCGAGGGCATCGAGGAACCGCTGGCGCGCATTGCCGGAATGACCTATCTGATGAGCGCCACGCGCACCCTCACATGCGGTGCACTGGACGCCGGTGAACGACCCGCGGTCCTGGGATCGATTGCCAAGGCCTACCTCACCGAGGGCATGCGCGAAGTCGTGGCCGACGCCATGGACATCCGCGCCGGTGCGGCCATCCAGCGCGGACCACGCAACCTGCTCTCGCGCATGTGGATGGCGGTGCCTGTCGGGATCACGGTGGAAGGCGCCAATATCCTCACCCGTTCGATGATCATCTATGGGCAAGGCGCGATCCGCTGTCACCCGTTCGTGCACAAGCTGATCGATGCGGCGGGAAAAAACGACACGTCACTGATGGACAAGGCCGTGTTCGGCTACGTCAACTTCGTGGCCACGCGGGCGATGCGATCGTTTGCATTGGCCGTCAGCGGCAGCCGTCTGGCCGGTGTGCCGGAGGGTGACCTCAAACGACAGGTCCAGCACCTTTCGCGCATGTCCGCTGCGTTCGCCTTCGTCTCGGACCTGTCGATGATGACCCTGGGTGGCGCACTGAAGCGTCGCGAGAAGATTTCCGGCCGCCTGGCCGATGCCCTGGCCTGGCAGTACATCGCCGCCGCCGTGCTCAAGCGCTACCAGGACAACGCCAAACTGGCCAGTCACTACGACCTGGCAAGCTGGAGCCTGGCCACGGCACTGTATCGCGCTCAGGAGGCTCTGGTCGGCGTGATCGAGAACCTTCCCTCGAGACCCGCCCGGATCCTGGCACGGTGTGTGGTGTTCCCGTTCGGGGCCCGCTTCCGGCCACCTTCGGATCGGCTCGGGCAACGTGTGGCGCGCACCATCCTCGAAGATCGCGAAGCGCGCCTGGATCTGACCGCCGACATCTTTGTACCCGGTCCGGACGAGACCGGTCTGGGCACGCTGGAGGCCGCGCTGGACAAGGCCGTGCGAGCAATCCCTGTGGAAACCAAGATCCGCGACGCGGTGCGTTCCGGCGTGCTGGAGCGGGCCCCGGGCTACATGCTCGACGACATGGCACTTCAGGTCGGCGTCATCAGCGAACAGGAATACGAGTGGATGGACGAGGCCCGCGAGGCCCGCAACGAGGTGGTACAGGTGGATGTATTCGACGCCGAGACCTACCGGACATTGCGCTGAACGCAGGATGCCGCACGTTGATTGTTTCGCATCCGGCAACACCTAACTTGCGCTGAAATGCTCGCGAACGTGATAGTTTTCCATCCAAAGCTGCATGCATAAGGCTTCGGGAGAGTACACATGCGTATCGGTCTAGTCATGGATGCCACCTGCGACCTGCCACTGGATTACGTGCACAAGCACAACATCACGGTGCTTCCGATCATGGTCAACGTGGAAGGGGAGTCCTTTGCCGACCAGCACGATCCGGCCGAGACCAAACGATTCATCGACTCGGGCATGGGCAGCAAGAGCCATGGCGCGGAGACCACGCCCTATTCGTCGGAAGATGTCGTACAGCTGTTCCTGGATCGCCTGGTGATCGACTTCGACTGCGTGTTCTGCCTGACCATTACGGCCACCCGCAGTCCGGTGCATGCAAACGTCAGCAAAGCCAGTTTCTCGATCCTCAAGAGCTACCGTCCGATCCGTCAGCAGGCCGATATCCCCGGCCCGTTCCTGATGCGGGTGATCGATACCCAGACGCTGTTTGCCGGCGCCTCGATCACTGTGCTCGAGGGGGTGCGCCTGATCCAGTCCGGCGAGAGTCCGGGGCACATGCGCGAACGCCTGGAACACATCGCACACAACGCCCATGGTTTTCTGATTCCGCGCGATCTCAATTACCTGCGCCAGCGCGCGCGCAAGCGAGGTGACCGCAGCATCAGCCTGTTCGGCGCCACGCTGGGCTCGGCGCTGGACATCAAGCCGATCCTGCGCGGCTGGCGCGGACAGACCGAACCGATGGCAAAGATGCGGGGCTTCGAAGGCGCCACGGAGTCCCTTTTCAAACACATCGGCGAACGGGTGCGAGACGGCCTGCTGGTCCCCGCTGTTACCCTGAGTTACGGTGGTGACCTGGACGTCATGCGCAACCTGCCCGGGTACGACACCCTGCGACAGACCTGCGCCGATCACGGCATTGATGTGCTGGAAAGTCCCATGAGCATCACCGGCATGGCCAATACCGGACAAGGCGCGCTGAGTGCCGGATTCGCCAGCGACCCGTACGAAGCGCAGTTCTGAATCCGGTCGGGAGCCAGGACCGCGTGCTATACAGCAGACTGCGGCACCCGTGCTGCGCATGGATCCAGGCTACAGCCATGAACGCGACCAAGCCCACCCTGCCTTCTGCTGCGCTGCCCCGGCGTGACTGGATGTTTGTGCTATTGCTGCTGGTGGCCACCTCGACGAGCGCGCAGACCGTGTACAAATGCACGGGCACAAACGGCAGCCTCAGCTATCAGGACACCCCCTGTGCGCGCACTGCCAGGCAAAAGGTGATGGTGTTGCACGTCTCACCCCCGGCCACAGTTGCAACCGCACCGGCTGCGCCACGCTCGACCATCGCAGCAGCGCAACCGACGCCGGCGAAATCCGCGCCGCCCCCACAGGTCACTCCGCTGCGCACGCTGCGCACTCTGCCGCAACTCTACGACTGCGTGAACGCTGTCAACGGCAAGGTGTATGTCAGTCGCAACGGCCATCCTGCGTCCTACCTGGCTCCGCTGGGCATGCTCGGCGCCTTCCAGACCCCGCTGGCACAGACCTACGGCGGCAAGGACGCTGCCCGTCGCGCAGCCTCCGATCCGCAACTGGCGCACGGTCGCATCACCCAAGGGCTGGTGACCAGCAACTACACCCGGGTCCAGGACCGCTGCCGTCCACTCAGCCCTCGAGAGATCTGCGAGGCCCTGGGGAATCAGCTGCAGCAACTGGAAACGAAGATCGACAAGTCCTTCCGCAGCGACCGGCCGCCGATGGAAGAAAAGGCTGCCCGCCTGCGCAAGGAACAGGCTGCCTGCCGTCCGTGAGCGTTCGACTCAGGAGACGCTGCTCGCGCTGATCGCAGGCGCGTGATCCGCCTCGTGCCGCAGCAACCAGCGCTTGGCCTCGAGACCACCGGCATAGCCGGTGAGGCTGCCATTGGCGCCGATCACCCGATGGCACGGCACCACGATCGGCAGCGGATTGGCGCCATTGGCCGCGCCCACCGCGCGCACGGCCTGGGGACGACCGATGCGACGCGCGATTTCCGCATAACTGGCCGTCCGGCCATAGCCGATCTCGCGCAGTGCTGACCATACGGCCTGCTGGAAGGACGTGCCGGGCGCTGCCAGCGGCAGTTCGAACTCGATCCGGTGGCCGTTGAACCATTCACTGAACTGGGCATGGATCGCGGCCAGGTGGTCGGGCGCATGTCGCAGGACTCGCGTATCCGGCTGCGGTCGGACCGTTAGCGCAAGTTGCACCCGCACCAGTGCGCCCTGCGCGTTGGCCACCAGGGCAAGACGGCCGATCGGTGTTTCAAGGTGGTCATAGTATTCCATGGGCTTGATGGCTCCGGTGGCCAAGGAGATGGCGCGGCGTGGACGTCAGTGGACCTGCTTGCCTGTCCACGGGCGCGGGCGGGCGACTGTTGGCCTGGACAGGCGCAAGCATGGCCGCCAGCGTAGCGCCATGGGTACCCGGAATGCAGCGTTTTCGATCCTCCCTGCCCAAGCTTCCCGATACCACCTAGAACCCATAGCGCAGGAATCCACCGTCCACGGCGACCAGTTCCCCGCTGATGTAGCTGGCCGCAGGCAGGCACAGGAAGGCCACCGCCGCGGCCACTTCCTCCGGCTCACCGATACGCTGCATCGGAGTGTGTTCGAGCACCTCGTCCAGATAATCCGGATCGGCCAGCGCCGCTTCCGAACGCTGGGTGCGGATGTACCACGGGGCCACCGCGTTCACGCGGATGCCATCGTCGGCCCATTCGCAGGCAAGGTTGCGCGTCATCTGGTGCAGGGCCGCCTTGCTCATGCCGTAGGGCGCGCCGGTGCGTACATGGGTTACACCCGAGACCGAACCGATATTGACGATGGCGGCGTTGCCGTGCGGTACCAGATGGGGATGGGCCAGGCGGCACATGTCGAAGGCGCTGAACAGGTTCTGCTCGAACAACAGGTGCAGTTCCTCTTCGCTGTACTCCAGCGCCGGCTTGATGATGTTGCCGCCGACGTTGTTGACCAGGATCGAGAGCGGCACGCGCAAGTCGGCGATCCAGTCGAACACGTCCAGACGCTCTTCGCGAACGGCAAGATCGGCGGCAAAGCAGCGCACCTCGACCTCGGGACACTCCTCGGACAACTCCTCGCGCACCTGTTCCAGGTAGTCCCTGTCACGCGCCACCAGCAGCAGGTCGGCACCCAGCACGGCCAGTTCCCGCGCGCAGGCCAGGCCGATGCCCTTGCTGGCACCCGTGACCAGGGCCGTTTCTGCGCCCAGGTGCCAACTGGAAAGTCGCGGATGCATGCAGGCTCCTTGGATCAGATGGATGATGCACGGCCGTGGCATGGGTGGAACGGATGCACGGTCTTGCGCTGCATCCTACAACGCACGCTTGCCGCCTGTGCGCGGGCGAGAGAGACTCGTGGCCCAGGCCCCGAGCGATGCCGTCGCCATCACAGGATCAAGGTATCCCAATGTCCCCAACCAGAACAGCCGCCTTCGTCATCCTCGCCATGCTGCTCGGCGCCTGCTCGCATGCTCCGGCACCGGATGCCGCCGACCAGGCCAAGCCGCAGGCGGCCTCCGCATCCACCGCGATCCCGGCCTCCAATCCGTTTGCGCCGATGCTCAAGGACCGCGACCGGGCCAAGGCCGTTCAGCAGTCCATCAACGCACATGACGCGGCCGAACGCAAAGCGCTGAAAGAAGCCCAGCAGTGATGTGGCAGTCCCTTGTGCCGATGCAAGGCATGAGCTGCGGGGCCGGCGAGCGAACACCGGACGGGTCCCTTTCCGCTCATCGCGGAAAGGGACTCACAGCCCATGTCGGCTCAGTGCGGCGTGCACAGGCAATCGGCATAGACGTTGAGCTTGCCCGGCTTGGCCATCTGCAACAGATGCAACTCGGGACCACTGGCGCGCATCATCGGTGCCAGCCAGCGCGGCACCCGCAGCCCGACGTGAGCAAGCACCTGTGCGGCGGCACTGTCACTGAAATTCAATAGCAGGCGCTGAAAGGCGTTGGTGCCATGTTGCTCAAGATAGCGCACACTGGGATTCGGGCCCAGGCCAGCCTTCTTGCCCGCGTAGGCAACCGCATCGCGAAGACCGCCCAGCTGGTCGACCAGACCGCGTTTGAGCGCCTGGCGACCGGTCCACACGCGGCCCTGTGCAATCGCATCCACCTGCGCATAGGTCATGCCGCGCGCCTTGGCCACACCACCGACGAAATCACGATAACCCTTCTCGATGCGGGCCTGCATCAAGGTGGCCAGTTGCGGATCCAGCGGACGCGTGATGTCTCTGGCGTCGGCCAGCGGACCCACGGCCACGCCATCGCTGTGCACGCTCAGCTTGCTGAGCAGGTCGGGCACGTTGTAGACCAAGCCGAAGATCCCGATGGACCCGGTGATGGTGTTGGGTTCGGCATAGATGCGATCGGCATCCATGGAGATCCAGTAACCGCCACTGGCGGCCACGTCACCCATCGAGACCACCACCGGCTTGCCGGACTTGCGCAGCAATTGGACCTGGCGACGGATACGCTCGGCCGCATAGACCTCGCCTCCGGGCGAATCCACACGCAGCACCACCGCCTTGATGTGCTTGTCCTGACGGGCCTTGCGCAGCAGCGCTGAAGTGGACCCGCCACCGATCCGGCCCGGCCCCTGATTGCCGCCCACGATATCGCCCTGGGCCACCACCACGGCCACACTTTCGCGCATCGGCGGTGTCGGTCCACTCACGGCCTTGAGGTACTGCTGCATGTCGATCTGGCGGATTCCATGCCCCTCGTTGCCCGGGGGCACGCCCTGTTTGCGCAGCATGGTCAGCACTTGCTGGCGGGTCGCCAGGCCATCGACCAGGTGATCGTCGAGCGCCAGGCGGGCGATGTCACCGCCTGTGCTGGCCAGACGATCGGGCACGCTGTCCACGATCTTGCGCAACTGTTTGGGCTGCAGCTTGCGCTGGCTGGCCACGTCGTCCAGCCACTGGTTCCACAGGCCACCCATCCAGTAGGCATCGGCCGTCTTGGAGGCCTGCGAGGCCTGGTCGAGCACGTACGGTTCGTCCGCCGACTTGTACTGACCGACGCGGAACAGGTGCACGTTCACGCCGATACGGTCGAACAGGTCCTTGTAGAACAGGCGGTAGCTGGACAAGCCGGTGATCATCAGGCCGCCCATCGGATCCAGCAGCACATGACTGCCATGTGCTGCCAGGTAGTACTGGCTGCGATCCATGTCCGGGGCCCATACATCAATGGTCTTGCCGCTGGCGCGAAACCGGTCCATCGCCGCGCCGACTTCCCGCAGCGCTGCAAAGCCACCGGCGCTCAGATCACCCGGAAGCAGCAGGATGCGGCTGATACGCTTGTCGGTTCGCGCGTGATTGATGGCCGAGATCAGGTCGCGCACCTGCACCTGGTCGGATGATTGCCCCGACATGCCGTTCAATGCACGCTGCAGGGGATCGAGGCTGGACTGTTCGACCAGCTGCCCCTGTGGATGCAGCACCAGTACGGTCTGCTTGCGGATGTTCACGGGATGATCGCCAGCCAGCAGGATCAGCCACAGCAGCAGCAGGAAGAAGACCAGGTTGAGGACCACCAGGCGGAACAGGTTGATTCCGCGGAAGATCAATGCGATGAAGGCAAGGAAACCGTTGCGAGTACGTTCGGGCATGGGCGCGTCCCTACGAAAACAGCCTCAAGCCTAGCGGGTTGCTTCGTACCGGTCATCTGCCTAAGGTCAGGTCAGATTGCGCATGGACTCGCTGCGGCTGGGCAAGTCCCGCCGCCAGCCGCCGCTGGCCAGTGTGCGCATCAGGCGGGTGAAGAGCAGGATCGCTGCCACGCTCAGCCCCACGATCAGGCCGGTCCACATCCCGCGTGCACCCCAACCATGGCGAAACGCCAACCACCAGCCCACCGGCATGCCCAGGCCCCAATAGGCAAAGGCGGTGATCAGCATGGGCACCCGGGTATCCTTGAGCCCACGCAGTGCACCGTTGGACGCCACCTGGATACCGTCGGAAAACTGGAACAACCCGGCCAGCACCATCAATTGCGCCGCCATGGCGATCACCGCCGGATCGTTGCTGTAAAGCGAAGCGATCAGGGTCGGGATCCCCAGCATCAATCCCGAAGAGACCAACTGGGTGAACAGGGTCAGCCCGACCCCGCTGAGTGCCGCATAGCGGACCGCCCGCTCATCCGCGCGACCGGCCGCGTGTCCGACACGGATGGTGATGGCCATGGCCAGCCCGAGCGGCACCATGAACGCCACCGAAGACACATTCAAAGCAATCTGGTGCGCGGCGGTCACGGTCTCGCCCATGGTCGCAATGGCCAGGGCCACGGCCACGAACAGGCCCCCTTCCATCAGCAGCGTAAACGCCATCGGCATGCCCAGATGCAGCAACTCACCCATGATCCGAAGGTTCGGCGGATCGAAGCGTTGCATCAGATTCAGCCCACGGTAGTTCGCATGGCGAAGCATGTACACGGCAAAACCCAGCATCTCGCACCAAAGCACAATCGCGGTGGCCATACCGCTGCCGCGCGCACCCAACGCGGGAAATCCAAGGCGCCCGTACATCAGCACATAGCCCAGCGGTGCCAGCAACGCCAAACCGGCGAGGCTGAAGTACATTGACGGCCGCGGCAGTGAAAGCCCCTCGGACAAACCGCGCATCGCGAAGTAGACGGTCATCGCCGGCGCACCCCATGCAATCGCGTGAAGGAACCGGGTCACATCTGCACGCAAGTCCGGCACCACTCCGACCCACGCCAACAGAACCTCGGCGTGATGCACCAGAAAAAACAGTGCAAGGCCAAGGATCAATCCGATCCAGAGCGCCTGGCGAAATACCGCGCCGATCTCCGCGCTACGGTCTGCCCCATCCAGTTGGGCTATCGTTGGCGGGACCGCCAACATGGTGCCGATTCCCATCAGGATCGCCAGTGTCCAGATGCCCGCTCCCGTGGTGACCGCCGCCTGCACATGCGGCCCCAGATGTCCCGAGAGCAACGCATCGACCACGTTGGTGCCCACCGCCGCCAGTTGCGCTGCGATCAATGGCATAGCCAGGCGCAGCGTGGTGCCGAGCTCGCGCACCACGCGAACCCGATCGATACGCTGGAATAACCCGCCTTGCGTGTGCATCGAAAAACTCTGGTGTGTACCTGCCACGGCCGGCAGACTTGATTCAGACGGCTCGTTCCCCGGCGTCACGCCGCTGCCTGCAGCGATGACACGTGCGTGTCGATCCGGATGCTTCCGGCCGGGTTCGGATCGACCGGTGATTGTACAGGGACAGGTCTAATGTACCGTCAAGCTGTGCGATGATCGCGACATATCGATTCGAGCATGTCTGGCATGGCCGAACCGCTTAAAAACCTGGAACCCGCATCTTCGCAACCGTCCGCGCCGCCGACCTGCGCCAACTGCGGGGTCGAACTCAAGGGCCCCTACTGCCATGCCTGCGGTCAACCGACCCGGCATGTGCTCAAGCATCTTCCGGCGCTGGCCGAGGATGTTCTGGACCTCGCCTTCAACCTCGACGGCCGCATCATGCATACGCTTCCGGCGCTGTACCTGCGCCCGGGCTTGCTGGCCTGTGAGTACTTCGCCGGTCGCCGTGCGCGCTACATCCCGCCTTTCCGCCTGATGTTCCTGCTCAGCGTGCTGGCTTTCCTGCTGATCCAGCTCAAGCTGAATCTCGACCGCAACATGGTCAACATCAGGCTCGGCGATGCCGGTACCCAGACTGCAGCCCAGGTCCAGGCCGATCTGGATCGCGCGCAGCAGCGTATCGCGCAAGAACGCAAGCAACCCGGCAACACGCCCGAGGCGCGAAATGCCCTGGAAGCGAACGGCCGCATCAACCAGGAGCAGTCCGTGCAGGCGCGAAGCGCCACGCCGGCAGAGCCTGCGGGCAAGGGCACCGCATCTATTGATGCAGCGCTTCGCCCCGGTGGTGCGGTTGCTGTGACCGGCGCCGCGGCGGGTACACAAGCCAGCGTTTCCAGAAAGAAGTCCGGCATCCTGACCTTCACGCCGGTCTCCTGGTTGCCGGGCTTCATCAACGAACGCATCGAGACCGGCTTCCAGCGTGCGCGCGCCAACTTCCGGACGATGCGATTGGGCCAGGTCCAGACACGCAACGCGGCCTTGCGGCGATTCCTGGCCGAAACCCTTTCGGTATTGCCGCAGGCCCTGTTCGTGCTGCTGCCAGTTTTTGCGATTCTGCTCAAGGTCGTCTACCTGTTCCAGCGACGGCTGTACATCGAGCACCTGATGGTGGCGCTGTACAGCCACGCCTTCATCTTCATGACCTTGATGCTTTCGGCGCTGGTCGGCCTGGGCCGGCTTGCCCTGCCGGCATGGGCCGGTCCTGCAACGGGCTGGTTGCAGCTGGCGATCTGGGCCTGGCTGCCCCTGTATCTCCTGCTCATGCAAAAACGCGTCTACGCACAGGGCTGGTTCACCACGCTGCTCAAATACGCCTTCGTGGGCCTGTGCTACAGCATCTTGATGTCGTTCGCGGTCGCCTCCGCGGCCCTGATCGGACTGGCCGCCTGATCACGGTCCCGCACCGGTGTCCGCCAAAGCCTTGTATCGACTGGCATTGTCCGAAGGGGCCCGGATCGGACCCCTTCAGGTGCCGGGCAAGTCGGATGAAAAACCTGTCAGGGCAGGCATTTGGTTTGTGGTCGGCTCAAGGTTGTGCACAGTGCACCGGGTTCCGGCGCAAGGGCTTGAAAAGTACGGGAACATCCGCGGACCCGCCCCATGGCTTGAATTCAACTTGTTGTTATTCAAGAACAATTTAAGATTGATTAAAGAGTCACCAATCCGTGGAAGGGCAGCCGTCATGCGGGCCAGAGGCAATGATCCCGTCTGCGTCCACAGACTTATCCACATGTTTTGTGGATAACCGTGAAAACTACATGGCTACGGTTACTTAGCACCCATTCCGAAGAAAAGTGTGAACTGTACCGTGTAGATCCATACAGGCCGCGGGACCCTTTGCCAGGTACGTACAACGCGATCCCCGGCTACACTTCGTTGCATGCCCGCCATCGTGCGCATCGCCCTGCCGGTCCCCTTGCCGCGCCTGTTTGACTACCTGCCTCCGGAAGGACCGGTGGCGGAAGCCGGTGCACGCGTGCTGGTGCCCTTTGGTCGTGGCAAACGCGTGGGCATCGTGG
>NZ_JAQIBU010000212.1 GCF_027858935.1 Oleiagrimonas sp.
CGCCGGATCACGCCTGCGCCCTTCACATCAAGCAGGTCCAGGTGTCCATGCGCCTTGATGCTGTCGAAAGCATGCCCCTTGGCACCGTGATTGGCCCGTGCGCCCTGCCCCTTGGCGCCGTCGGGATTTTCCGGACTGGCCATGCGCGAGGTGACCTGCCCGGGCAGCTGGTACAGGGCCTGGGCAGCCGCAGGCCTTGCGGCCAGCAAGCCGGAAACAAGCAGCAGGGTTGTTGCGATGCGCAATCCAGTCATGGCAGGAATCAACAAGCGGGGGACATGCAACATGATCGCAGCCAGCATCATCGGTCACAAGAATGCACCCGTCAGGCGAGCCGCGCCTGTATTCAAACCGCAGCGGATCCGAAACTCGAAGATCATTCGCTCATGCATCTGCATGCCGAAACCCGATTGAAGTCAGGAACCTCATCACGCGCCGATGAGACCGCTTCTGGAATGCATGACGAGTACGTGCAGTGCATCGATCAGGCGGGACGAGATCTGGAGATATTGTTGCGCACACACATCCTCGATATCGGTATTTTGCAGCGCACCTTGTCCGACACCTTTGACACCTTTGGTTAGCGGCTGCTGTACAAGCCCATGTCAGTGCGCCCCATAAATTGTTAGGATACTAATGGTACGTATACTAACGAGCGTGGCCCCACGTGTTGTTTGCCGTGATAGAGGCCCCTCAAAAATCTGTTGCACTTAACGCCTCTGGAGTGTTGTCACACCCATGGACAAGCGTCTGATCAAGCGTCTATCGATACTCGTTATCTTTCTCGCCGTACTGTTCGGCGGCATCTTCGGCTGGCATGCCTATATTGCTTCGAAAACGGAAGCGGCCATGTCCAAGGCGGGCAAACAGCGCGTCACGGTTTCCGCTGTCCCGGTCAAACGGATGCAGTGGTCTTCCGAGCTTCAGGTCACCGCATCGCTGAAGGCGGTGCAAGGCACCATGCTGACGCCACAGCTGCCCGGTATGGTCACGACGATCAAGTTCAATTCCGGCGCGCAGGTGAAGAAAGGCCAGTTGCTGGTCCAGCTCAACGATGCCACCCAGCAGGCACAATTGCAGCATGACCTCTCGGCGCTGGACCTGGACAAGACCAAGCTGGCACAACAAAGGACACTCTACAGGCGACACAACACCAGCCAACTTTCGCTGCAGGAAGCCAAAACCGCATATGCGCAGGCGCAGGCCGCGGTGAGTTCGGATCGCGCCACACTGGCCAAACTGCAGGTCCGCGCCGCGTTCGACGGCCATGTCGGACTGCGCCAGGTCAGCCTGGGGCAGTACGTACAGACCACGACACCGGTGGTCGACCTGCAGAAATGGAATCCGATCTACGCCGTATTCCAGGTGCCGCAGCAGGAGCTGGAGCGCCTGGCGGTCAAGCAGCAGGTCCAGTTGCAGGTCCCCGGGCTTGGCAAACGCACGTTCAAGGGTCAGCTCACGGCCATCGGCGCACAAGTCCAGAGCGGAACCCGCAATGTCCGGGTCCAGGCCACGCTGGATAATCCCGGCGACGCACTGCGTCCGGGCATGTTCGGCCGGATCACGGTCCGTACCGGCCAAGCCAGCTCCGTGCTCGCGATCCCGGATTCGGCCATCAGTTACAACACCTACGGCCAGTACGTCTACGTGGTCGAGCACGACAAACATGGTTCCAAGGTGAAGGAGCGCAACGTGCAGACAGGCGATTCGCGCAACGGTCTCACGGTGATCTCGAAGGGCCTTAAAGCAAATGAGAAAGTGGTGACAGCGGGCCAGGTCAAGCTGCATCCGGGAGCCGCGGTAACCATCGCCAAAGACGCGGGCAAAAAGGCTCACGGCAAACACGGTCAGGCCTCGGGAGGCGGAGCATGAACGAAGCGCGCGGTCGCTGGACCGACCTGTTCGTTCGCCGGCCGGTGCTGGCCATCACGCTTGCCCTGCTCATCGGCATCCTCGGGCTGTTCAGTTTCTTCAGCCTGCAGACCCGTGAGTATCCCAATCTCACCAATACGGTGATCAAGGTGAGCACAGGGTATCCGGGCGCCAGTCCCAACACGGTACAAAGCTTCATCACCCAGCCGCTCGGACGCGTGCTCGGACAGACGCCCGACCTGGACTACATGGAATCATCCAGCTCGCAGGGCAGCTCCACGCTGACGCTGTACATGCGCCTGAATACCGACCAGGCCAATGCGCTGGCGAATGTACAGACCGAGATCACCCAGGTGCGGGACCAGTTGCCCGCCAACAGCCACCCGCCGACCGTCAACGTGTCCTCGGGGCACCAGACATCGTTGATGTATATCGCGCTGTACAGCCCGGGCAAGGTCATGACTCCGTCGCAGATCACCGACTACGTGATCCGCAAAGTGCAACCCCTGCTGCAGACCGTAAACGGGGTGTCCAGGGCACGTCTGATTCCCGGCGGCAGCGGCGGCAACGGGAATACGCTGGCCATGCGCGTGTGGCTCAAACCCGAGGCCATGACCGCCTTCGGCGTGACGCCCACCGACGTCCAGAAAACCCTGCAGACGCAGAACGTGGTCACTGCACTGGGCACCACGCGCAACAAACTCGTGGCCATTCCCATCGGCAGCAACCTGAGCGCCCAGAGCGTAGCCACCTTCAAGAAGCTGGTGGTCAAGACCGTCGACAACACGCCGGTGTACCTGGACCAGGTCGCGGATGTCGAACTGGGTGCCCAAAGCTACGTGTCCAACGCCTATTTCGATGGCAATCCGGCCACGTTGATCGGTGTGGATACCACGCCGTCGGCCAACTCGCTGGATGTTGCAAGAGGTATCCAGCAGCAGCTCAAGACCGTGCGCAAGGACCTCCCGCCCGGGCTCAAGCTGGGGATTCCGTTCAACACCGCGGACTTCATCCACTCGGCCATCACCGAAGTCATCACCACCATCGCGATCACGCTCGCAGTGGTGTTGCTGGTGATCTTCATCTTTCTTGG
>NZ_JAQIBU010000036.1 GCF_027858935.1 Oleiagrimonas sp.
GGAGGTCATGGTCAGCTGCACCATGCCGTAGCCGGCGTGCAGCGAATGACTGATGGCCGGCATTGCCGGCGTGTATTCGGTGTCGCCGAACGGCCCCACGGCCATCATCAGCGCCAGCAGGGACAAGGCGGGCTGCGCGACCTGTCGGTGGGTGCGTTTGGAGCTCAAGTGGCTTCCATGTCTGGAGCGCACGGAAGCAGATGAAGCGGGCAAATGAGCGTGTTGATGAGCTTTTTCATCCTCATCCATTGGATACCAAGCCCGGCAAACGCGTCAATGTGCGCTTTGCCTCGGAGGGTCATCCGGTTCGCCCTGCGCGATCGGCATTCCGGGGTGAAACAGAATTGAAGTGTAGAACGTCGCGCCACGTTTGCTCTTCTGAAGTGATAGTTCCGCATGGAAGCGAAGCCAACGTGCTCCAAAGAGCAACAGGTTTTTACGTACAACCCACACCGCCAAGAAGCCAGACGCAAGCCAACTCAAAGGCGATAGGTTTCGGCTTCGCCCACGATCGCGCCGTTCTGGACCAGTTGCAGGCGACTGAAGCGCTCGCACATTTCGTTGGTGTTGACCGGATGCAGGAACACCATGTCGCCGATGTCGAGCCGTTCGGTGCACCGGATGGGCAATTGTGCCTCGGCGGAGCCGTGCAATTCATCCAGGTAGGCTCCGTCGGGCAGGTAGGGTCGTGGCAGCGACTGCGTACCGGCAGTACGCGAAGCGGTGTAGCCACCGACAAGGCAGGTATAACGATCCTCGCCTGGCTTGCGTATGATCTCGGCGGCATAACCGGCCGCGGGAATATCCTGCTCGTCGTCGGGGTCAAGACCAAACAGCGCTGCACCCACGGAGATCTCCGTCACTGCGGCGTGACTGGCATTGAAGGACATGCTGCCGGCGCCACCGCAGTTCACCAGAAAGTCTTCATGACCTTGCGCCTGCAGCGCCTGGACCATCTCATGACGGCGCGCCTGCACCCGGGCGGCATTGCGTTTGCTCAGGGCCGCTTTGTCGCCTCCGCCGCCGGATGACATCCATTCTGCAAAGTGATTGCGTTGGGTCTCGTGGGTCAGCACACCGCGAAAGTACACGCCCGGCGTTTCGTCGATGCGCTGCACCAGTCGCAGCAACGCCTCGTTGGACCGAATCGGCGAGCGTCGTGCCGGACCTTCGAGCCCGGCACGCGCAATCGACATGTCCAGTTCCACGCACAACGGGACGCGGGCATCCCTGCGGCTGGCGATCTTGGAGATCGCCTCCAGATGGGCTGGCGAATCGACCGTCAGCGTGATCTGATGTGCCGCTTCTATCGCCGCGCAGACCCGTTCCAGCGCCTTGGACTGCACTGTCGGGCACGTCACCAGCATGTCGGACATATCGTCCATGTCCAGCAGACGGATGGCTTCAGCCACGGTCGAGCATTTCACGCCGTGGAAACGCGGACTGGACCGCATCACCCGCTGAATGATGCCGGGACACTGAAGCATCCGTGCGTCCACGCGCAGCTTTTTGCCGCCAGTGCGCTTGAGAATGCTACGAATGTTGCGCTCAAGAAGATCAAGATCGAGATAACACAGCGGTAGAGCGTGTCCGGAAAACACGTCCTGGTAGTAGGCATGGTCGTGCTTTGCCCGGCTGCGTGCGGCCGGATGGGGTTTCAGCTGATCCGACAACACGGCTTGTGCCTTTTCGCGCAACCGCCTGGCTGCGGCACGGTCGCCTCCATCGGGAGGGATCGCCTTGAACGCACGCACCGACAAGCTTCCCGGCCAGGGGAGGAATCGGCCTTCCGGAAGAATCTTGCGGGCGCCGTCGATCGCCACCGGCACGACCGGTGCATCGGTCTTTGCCGCCAGATAGAACGCCCCATCGCGGAAAGGCAACATGCCGGCATCGGTGGAAAAAGTCCCCTCGGGGAAAATCGCCAGGGATTCGCCAGCCTGCAGTGCTTCCAGCAATTCAAGCGTATCCCGTCCGGCCCGGACGGCCGGCTCGCGCTCGACGAAACGGCAACCGATGCGGCGCAAGAACCATCCGATGAACGGGACCTCGGCCATCTCGTGCTTGATCACCGCAGAGAAATGCGGTGGCAGCGCGGCGATCAGCGCCAGGCCATCCAGATAGCTGCGGTGATTGGCGATCACCACGCAAGGCTGGTCCGGCAACGCGCCCAGGCCCTTGCGTCGATAGGGCATCGCGGAGAGGAAAAACAGGATCCGCAAGGTCCAGCGCGCGACCAGGCGGCGCAAGCCAAGAGTCGGCATCGCCAACGCAATCAGGCCGCCGACAAACAGGCACGCGATGGTCACTGCCACGGCATAAAATCCGTAGATGCTGTAGACGAGCAGAATCACCGACTGTTTCAGTTTTTTCATCGGTCACCTCGTTCTTGTAATCTCTTATGCCTTTTGAGCCTATCTGATCCAGGGCGCGACTTCACATGCGCACCCCATGGAAAACAGCCTGCAGCAGCACGCTCCAGCAGGCGTCTTGGACTCGCGGTTTTCGCCCGCATCCCGTCGAAATTCCGCGGAGATGGCCTATATGGCAGGGGGTCCACCATGCATGCACTGCGCGCATCGTCATCGCAGTATGGTGATGTCCTGCCCCCCGGACAGGGTCCATGGCTGCCCCTTGTTCCGGTGCTGGGGCCGAAGGCTCGATCACTGCCTCACATGCCGGCCTGCTCCACCGCAGTTGGAACGCCCGCGCAGCAGCAGGTAGGCTTGTGGCATGGGCATGGCCGAACGTATCTACCGGACCGTGGTGGCCACCGACCAGAGTGCGCGACCGTCAAGCAAGACGGACGACGCACAACGCCGCGCCGAACCGCGCAATTTTTTCCTGTTTGTCGGCAGCCACTTCCTGACCAAGCTGGGCGATGCACTCAGCAACCCCAAGACCACGTTGACCTGGCTGGCCGGAACGCTGGGCGTGCCGGGATGGATGACGGCGCTGCTGGTGCCGTTGCGCGAATCAGGCAGCATGCTGCTGCAGATCGGGCTGGCCGGCAGCGTACAGCGCTTTGCGCATCGCAAGTGGGCCTGGTCGCTGGGTTCGCTGCTGCAGGCGGCCAGCATGTTCGGCATGGCACTGTGCGCACTGTTTCTGCGCGGACGCACGGCCGGCCTGGTCCTGCTGGGCCTGCTGGCGCTGTTCGCGCTTTCGCGCAGCCTGTCCTCGGTGGCCTCCAAGGACGTGCTCGGGCGCACCCTGCCCAAGCAACGCCGCGGACGCGCGACCGGCTGGGCGGCCAGTGCCGCGGGCGTGGCCACACTGGGCATCGGCGCGGGCGCTATGCTGCTGGGGCCGGATACACTGAACGCCACCGGCTACGCCGCACTGCTCACCGGCGCGGGCGTGCTCTGGCTGCTGGCCGCACTGCTGTTCACGGCCGTGCGCGAACCCCGCGCAAAAAGCGACGGCGAAGACAGCCAGACCCGCCTGCGCATGCTGTTCCGCGATGCGCAGCTACGCCACTTCGTGATCGCACGCGCACTGTTGATGTGCACGTCCCTGTCTGCGCCCTATTACGTGATGTTGGCCCAGCATCACCTGGGGCACTCTCCACGCCTGCTGGCGGCCTTCATTGTCGCCGAGGGCCTCGCCTCGATGTTGGGCGGCCCGGTCTGGGGCCGGCTGGCGGACCGTTCCAGCCGCCAGGTCATGGTCATCGGCGGCCTGGGCGGTGCGGGACTGGGCGCGACGCTGGCCGCGGCCAGCCTGTGGTGGAACGGACTGCTGGCGCTGGCCTGGGTGATGCCGTTGATGTTCTTCGCGCTCTCGCTGGCCCACCAGGCGGTGCGTACCGGCCGCAAGACCTACGTGGTGGACATGGCCGAAGGCGACCAGCGCACCAACTATGTGGCCGTCAGCAACTCGGCCATCGGCGTGTTGCTGCTGACGGTGGGCGGGGCGATGGCCGCGCTTTCGGCCTGGTCACTGGCAGCGGTGCTGGCGGCACTGGCCTTGATGGGCCTGTGCGGCGCGGTGCTCAGCCTGCGCCTGCCCGAAGTCGAGACCGAAGACACCTAGCCGTCCAAGTCGCCGCGCCACAAACCACTGACCTGCAAGACCACTGCCCACTGCGGATATTTGCGCTGTTTGGACCATGCGTGCATGGATCCACAGGTATGGCCGCGTATCGCCAATCGCCGTGTGCCGGTATGGTTACCGAAGGCGCACGGGGCCTGTACCGCCTTCGCTGCCCTGGCCTCGCGGGAGGCATGCGGTCTGTTGCGCAGCGCCTGCGCAATCCGCCACGGCACCACGGTGCACGCGCTGGCAGGACACCGCCTCGGATCGCCAGGCAAGAAAAAGGCGCCGAGGCGCCCTTTTCCGAGATGGCATGCCGGGTGATGCTCAACGCACCTTGAACAGTGTCGGCGACCAGTTGCCGCTCAGGTACGATTCCTGACGCTTGCGGTGCATGCGCTCGATGGCTTCGGTGCGCTGTGCCTCGGCCCAGTCGACCCGGTTCAGGGTAAGTTTGGCGTTGTCCTCGCCGCGGCGCCTGGCTTCGTTCTCGCGCCAGGACCGGAAGCCTTCGTAGGCCTCGATCTCGTGCGTGAGATCGCGCGCGCACAGCTCGATCATGATTGCATCGTCGAGAAAACCCAGTACAGGTATGTCGTCCGGGATAGCGTCGTCGGGACGTGCATTTTAGGTCCACGCCGAGAGCACATTGGCGCGGTCCTCGTCCGGCAGTCCTAAGCCGACGTCCTCGACCATGGCGATAAGGGTTTCCAGCGTGGTCAGGCGCGAAGAGACGAACTCCGGGAGTTCGGCGGCATCGGTTCGTTCCAGCAGTTCACGCGAGGCCTCCACGAT
>NZ_JAQIBU010000072.1 GCF_027858935.1 Oleiagrimonas sp.
CCCGAAGTGTTGGCCGAAAGCACCATCTGGGCGCTCGACCTGGGAGCACTGGTGGCTGGAACCAAGTATCGCGGCGATTTCGAAAAGCGACTGAAGGCAGTGATCGGCCAGCTCAAGAAGGAAAAGGGCGCGATTCTTTTCATCGACGAAATCCACACCATCATCGGGGCAGGGTCGGCTTCGGGCGGCACCATGGATGCCTCCAACCTGATCAAGCCCATGCTGGCATCCGGAGAATTGCGCTGCATCGGCTCGACCACCTTCCAGGAGTTTCGCGGCATCTTCGAAAAGGACCGTGCACTGGCCCGGCGGTTCCAGAAGATTGATATCGTCGAGCCCAGCGTGTCCGAGAGTGTGGAGATCCTGCATGGTCTCAAGACTCGTTTCGAGGAACACCATTCGGTGAAGTACAGCAACGATGCGCTGCAGGCCGCAGTCGATCTTTCGGTCAAGCACATCCCCGACCGGTTGCTGCCGGACAAGGCCATCGACGTGATCGACGAGGCCGGTGCCAGACAGCGGCTGTTCCCGGCGGATGAGCGAAGCACCAATATCGACGTCCCGGAAATCGAGTTCATCGTTGCACGCATGGCCCGAATCCCGACCAAGCAGGTCTCGGCTTCGGACCGCGACGTGCTCAAGAGTCTGGAGCGCAACCTGAAGATGGTGGTGTTCGGGCAGGACCCTGCCATCGAGGCCCTGGCGGCTTCGATCAAGATGGCGCGTTCGGGTCTGGCCGACCCCAAGAAGCCCATCGGCAGTTTCCTGCTGGCCGGCCCGACCGGTGTCGGCAAGACCGAGGTCACCCGGCAACTGGCCATGCAACTGGGCATCGAGATGATCCGCTTCGACATGTCCGAATACATGGAGGCGCACTCGGTCTCGCGACTGGTCGGTGCACCTCCGGGTTATGTCGGTTTCGACCAGGGAGGCCTGCTGACCGAAGGCGTGACCAAGCATCCGCACTGCGTCCTGCTGCTGGACGAGATCGAGAAGGCACATCCGGACGTATTCAACATCCTGCTGCAGATCATGGATCGCGGCGTGCTGACCGATACCAACGGGCGTGAGGCCAACTTCAAGAACGTGATCGTGGTGATGACCACCAACGCGGGCGCCCAGTTGGCCTCGCGACGGACCATCGGGTTTGTCGAGCAGGATCACCAGACGGATGCCATGGAGACCATCCGCCGCACCTTCACGCCGGAGTTCCGCAACCGTCTGGACGCGATCATCCAGTTCAGGGCCCTGGACTTCGAGCATATTCTTCGAGTTGTCGACAAGTTCTTGATTGAGCTTGAAACCCAGCTCAATGAAAAGCATGTCAGCGTGGACGTGAGCGATGCGGCCCGACGTTGGCTCGCCGAGCGCGGATTTGACCCGCAGATGGGTGCGCGTCCGATGGCGCGGGTCATCCAGGAGCACATCAAGCGCGCATTGGCCGATGAACTGTTGTTTGGCAAGCTGGCTGAAGAAGGTGGCAAGGTGAAGCTGGATGTCGCCGATGGCGAGTTGACCGTCGAGACCGAGGCCGGCCAGAAATTGCCGATCACCGTGGATTGACGTCACATCAGCAGGACCAAAAAAAGCGGCGGACTTCGGTCCGCCGCTTTTATATAGGTCGACCTGCAACCTCACGCCGCCATGCGCAGTCAGAACGAGGATCAGGGCCCCGGAACAACCCGGACGGACCGACCCGCTCAGCGAAACCCCGGCGCCGGTTGCCGCCGGCTTACTTCATGCGGTAGGTGATTCGACCCTTGGTCAGGTCGTACGGCGTCATTTCGACGCGGACCTTGTCGCCGGTCAGGATGCGGATGTAGTGCTTGCGCATGCGGCCGGAGATATGGGCAGTGATCACGTGGCCGTTTTCGAGCTCCACGCGGAACATGGTGTTGGGCAGCGTCTCAAGGACCTTGCCTTCCATTTCGATGACGTCGTCTTTGGCCATAAATCCATCAGTCGGGGGGCCGGAACGGCCTCGTAAGTCTTCCATTTTGCCACGCGAGGCCGCTCGATCAAAGGCGTTTGTGTCGGGAAACACTTACTCGCTTGCGCGAGCACCCAGGTATTGGTCCAGCTTGCCCCGGATCTCGTCCTCGATCCGGGCCTTGAGTGGCGACAGCATGAGACCGAGTTTTGCATGCACATGCAGCTCATGGGCACCGACGCAGATGTGGCCCTGAATGCCGGCGTGACGAAACTGCAGCGTGTCTGCGTCCCAATGCGTGTTCACGCCGAATTTCTCCACCATGCGTCGGGCCACTTTGTCCACGACCGATCTTGACTGCTCGATATCGAGGGAGTGGCTGCGATGGATATCTATTGTTGCCATGGGAAGGACACTCTCCAGATCATCTGCGTGCGCGGTATCTTGGGCACATTCTGCTAGAGTCGCCCGGGAGTTACGAGCGTCGTTTCGAAATGCCCCCTGAACACAACACGGATGTCCCGTCATGCGTATCGAATTCGCCCATGCCGAACTGCCGGCCCGCGACTGGAACAGTCGCGAGTTGCGCATCGGTAGCGCGGCGGACAACGATTTGACCATCTCCGGTCCCGGAGTGGCCGAACACCACCTTCGACTGTTGCACGACGAACGGGGCCTGGTGCTGCTGGTGATCGAAGGAGCAGGTCGTGTCTACGTCAATGCGCGCCCGGTCCGCGAGAGGGCCCTGGTTCGTGCAGGCGACAGCCTCGGGATCGGGGATGTTGTCCTGCGGCTGATCAAGCCGGATACCGACGACACCCCGCAAACCATTGACAGTGCCAGCATGCGAGCCGTCGCGGGACCGCTTTCAGGACGGGCGCAGGCCATCCATGAGCGGCTGGAAATCGGACCCTCGCAGGCTTGGCCGCTTGGCCTCGGCCACGCTCCCAAAGCCAGCCTTTCCATCATCCGGCGGGACGACGGCATGCACCTGCAGGTCCAGAATCTCCCGGAGACGTTCATGGTCAGCCTGAACGGCATACCGACGCGTGAGGGAAGGCTGCATGACGGGGACCAGATCAACATCGGACCACACCGTTTCATCCTCGATGCCTGCGACGCAGCGGACAGCCCCGTTGCCGAGGACCCACTCGACCGCAATTTGCCCGAGGACAGCGCCGGTCCGCGACGCGAGGTATGGTGGCTTATTGTCACTGCCGCAGTCCTGGCCCTGCTGATTGCAACACTGCTTTTCGTACACCTCTAGCAGGGCTGTTCGTACCGGCGGGCTTGCAGTGTGTGCACGGCAAGCCATAATCGATGCAGGGCGGCCGAGGGTCGCATTTTTTCTGCCAGGCGAACCACGTACCATGACATCGATTTCCCGCCCCTGGAATTTCAGCGCCGGTCCGGCTGCGCTCGCACCGGAAGTCCTGCTGCAGGCCCAGGCCGAGCTTCTGGACTGGCAAGGTACCGGGGCCTCGGTCATGGAGTTATCACACCGGGGTGCCGACTTCATGGCTCTGGCGGGCGAGGCCGAACGCGACCTGCGTGCCCTGATGGATATCCCCGACCACTACAGGGTGCTGTTTCTGCAGGGTGGCGCGACACAACATTTTGCGCAGATCCCGATGAACCTCGCTGGCCCCGGCGATACTGCCGACTATGTGGTGACCGGCCATTGGGGCCAAAAGGCCGTGCGTGAGGCCACGCCGTACGTGAAGGTGCGCATTGCCGCAAGCAGCGAGGAGCATGGTTTCCGTTCGATCCCGAAGCATTTCGAGGTCGACCCGAATGCCAGCTACCTCCATTACACCTCCAACGAAACCATCCATGGCACCGAGTTTCACGATGTCCCGGACGCGGGCGATGTGCCGCTGGTTGTGGACATGTCCTCGGACATCCTTTCACGCCCGATTGATGTATCCCGCTTCGGATTGATCTACGCCGGTGCGCAGAAAAACATCGGTCCATCCGGGCTGGTGCTGATGATCGTTCGTGAGGACCTGCTGCAACGTTCCGGTCGCCCCATGGCCGATATTTTCCGCTACCAGTGCCATGCCGAACACGATTCCATGTTCAACACGCCCAACACCTGGGGCTGGTATCTGGCGGGCCTGACCTTCAAGTGGATCCTCGCGCAGGGTGGTCTCCAGGCCATGGGAGATCGCAATGCAGCCAAGGCGCGAGCGCTGTATGCAGCCATTGATGACACGGACGGGTTCTACAGCAACCGCATCGATGTTGCGGCGCGTTCGCGGATGAACGTGCCGTTCCGTTTGCATGACCAGGCACTGGACACACTGTTCCTGGCCGAGTCCGCGCAGGCTGGCCTGCTGGCGCTGAAAGGACATCGCGCCCTTGGCGGCATGCGCGCCTCGATCTACAACGCAATTCCGATGGAGGGTGTCCGGGCCCTGATCGGTTTCATGCACGACTTCGCGCAACGACACGGCTGAGGCCTCCCCATGAGCACGTCTTCCCCGAAAAAACCGAAATTCACACTGGTCGAGGCACGTGAACGGATCGATGCCATCGACCGCAATATCCAGAGCCTGATTGCCGAACGCGCCCAGTGGGCCCAGCAGGTAGGCAAGGCCAAGGGGCCGCTGAAAGCGGCAGTCGAGTACTACCGTCCGGAGCGCGAGGCGCAGGTGTTGCGGCGCGTGGTCGATCGCAACGATGGCCCATTGTCGAATGAGGAGATGGTGCGGTTGTTCCGCGAGATCATGTCGGCCTGTCTGGCACAGCAGCAGCCGCTCAGGATCGGCTATCTGGGTCCGCAGGGCACCTTCAGCGAGCAGGCCGCGCACAAGCATTTCGGGCATTCCTCGCATGGACTTCCCCTGGCCAGCATCGAGGAGGTGTTCCAGGAGGTCGAGGCAGGCAATGCGGATTTCGGCGTGGTCCCGGTGGAGAACTCGGGGCAGGGCACGATCCAGGTCACCCTGGACATGTTCCTGACTTCCGGGCTGAAGATCTGCGGTGAGGTCGAGTTGCGCGTACACCAGTACCTGCACTCGCGTAGCGGTCGCATGGAAGACATCGAGCGCGTGTACTCGCATCCTCAATCCCTGGCCCAGTGCAAGAACTGGATGCGCCAGAACCTGCCGAATACCGAGCGTGTCGCGGTTTCCAGCAATGCCGAGGCGGCCCGGCGTGCGCGCAACGCGGATGACGCCGCGGCCATTGCCGGCGAAGCTGCCGGCCTGGTCTACGGGCTGAAACCGGTGGCCGGTCCGATCGAGGATCGTCCCGACAACACCACCCGTTTTCTGGTTTTGGGTCGTGAGTTGTTCCCATCCTCCGGCAATGACCGCACCTCGATACTGGTGTTCATCAAGGACGAGCCGGGAGCGCTTGCCCATCTGCTCGGTCCATTGGCGGCACACGATGTAACCATGAATCGCATCGAATCGCGCCCGGCCCATGGTGGAACCTGGCAATACGCCTTCTTCATCGACATCAGTGGCCACGTCGAATCGGACGCGGTGCGCGCAGCGCTCAAGGAGATGTCACCGTTTGCCTGGGAAATCAGGATTCTCGGCTCGTACCCGGTCGCGGTGCCGTGAGCTTCGACGCGGAGCGCCTGGCGCAGCCCAGCCTGCGCACGCTGCGCGCATACGACCCCGGGCACGATCTTCCCGCACTGCGCAAGAGGTTTGCAGCGGTTCTGGCCGAACTGGGTTCCAATGAGAACCCGCTCGGCCCCAGTCCGCAGGCAATGGAGGCTGCGCAGCGCGCCATCGGCGAAATGCATCGCTACCCCGATCCCCGCGCGGGCATGCTGCGCGAGGCGCTTGCCGAAAAATTCGCGGTGTCTGCGGCATGTCTGGCATTCGGAAATGGATCGCATGAACTGTTGATGCTGCTGGCTCAGTGCTTTGCCGGTCCGCATGCCACGGTGATGCGTTCACAGTACGGTTTTGCCGTGTTTGCACTGGCCACTGCGGCATCGGGTGCGAAGCCACTGTGCGTACCAGCCTTGTCTGCGGACGATCGCCAGGCACCACTAGGTCATGATCTGGAAGCCATGGCTGATGCCCTGCATGACGGGGTACGCCTGGTCTACCTGGCCAATCCCAACAATCCCACGGGAACCTGGTTTTCGCACGACTCGCTGCGCGCGTTTCTCCGCCGGGTACCGTTGGACACCCTGGTGGTGGTCGACGAGGCCTATGGCGAATACATGCAGGCACCGGACCTCGCTTCGGCCTGGACGATGCATGCCGAATTCCCCAATCTCGTTGTCACCCGGACGTTTTCCAAGGCCTACGCTCTCGCTGGTCTGCGTGCGGGTTATCTGCTGGCACACCCTTCGGTGACTTCGGTCCTGGAACGGTTGCGGGAATCATTCAATCTCAACCATGTGGCCATGACGGCTGCAACTGCAGCGCTATCGGATACGCAGCATCTGGACATCTCCATGTCCCGCAATGCCGTAGCGCGTGATGCCCTGGCTGGCGAGCTGGCCCGACGCGGATATCGAACCTTGCCCTCACAGACCAATTTTCTGCTCATGACCCTGGAAACACTTGCTGATCCCATCGAACACCACCTCATCGAGCGAGGGGTAGTGGTGCGACCGATGGGCGGCTATGGCTTGCCCGGAACCTTGCGCATCAGTATCGGCACCGCTGACGAGAATCAGCGACTGCTTGAGGCCCTGGCATGAGCGCCCGTCTGGACTGGACTGCACGCGCAGCCGGGCCGGTACATGGCGAATCCGGTGTCCCCGGAGACAAGTCCGTGTCGCATCGCGCAGTCATGCTGGCTGGGATCGCGGAAGGGATCTCGCATGTGCATGGCTTCCTCGAGGGCGAGGATACGCGCGCAACGGCATCGATCATGCAACGGTTGGGTGTGCGCATCGACGCACCGGCTCCCGGCGAGCGGATCGTGCATGGCGTGGGCATGCACGGATTGCGCGGGAGTCCGGCGCCCCTGGATTGCGGCAACGCCGGTACCGGCATGCGCCTGCTGGCAGGATTGCTGGCTGGTCAGGCTTTCGACAGCACCCTGATCGGGGATGCCTCGCTGAGCCGGCGTCCCATGGGACGGGTGTGCGACCCGCTCCGGAGCATGGGCGCCCGCATCGAAACCGCGCCCGGCGCCCTGCCACCGCTGCATCTGCATGGCGGCCATTCATTGCATGCTGTCGACTATGCTCCGCCGATGGCCAGCGCGCAGGTGAAATCTGCCGTGCTGCTGGCCGGGCTGTACGCCAAAGGCACCACTGTGGTGCGTGAAGTACACCCGACACGCGACTACACCGAACGCATGCTCGAAGCTTTCGGATGGCCGGTACGTTATGCACCGGGCCAGGTGGAACTGGCGCCAGGCGGTCACCTGCAGGCCTGCGAGATCGAGGTGCCCGGAGACTTCTCTTCGGCATCGTTCCTGGTCCTTGCAGCCTGCATCGTGCCCGGATCCGATCTGGTGCTGCGCGGGGTGGGTCTGAACCCGCGGCGCACGGGTCTGATCGAAGTGCTGACGCTGATGGGGGCGGACATCCGCATCGAGCACCGGCGCCAAATGGCCGGCGAGCCGATCGCCGACCTGGGTATACGCCATGCGCCACTGCGTGGAGTGGACGTGCCGGAATGCCACGTCAGCGACATGATTGATGAATTTCCGGCGCTGTTCATTGCCGCTGCTGCGGCCGAGGGCACGACCCGGGTACGCGGCGCGGCCGAACTGCGCGTGAAGGAGTCGGACCGCATCGCGGCGATGGCCGGAGGACTGCGCGCGATGGGCGTCGAAGTGCACGAAACGCCGGATGGTGCAGATATCACGGGACGCCCCGGAGGATGGTCCGGAGCCACCATTGACAGCCGCGCAGATCATCGTATTGCCATGAGTTTCGCGGTGGCCGCAAGCCGGGCCAGCGCACCAGTGCACATTCTCGACTGCGCCGCCGTGGATACCTCGTTCCCGGGATTTGCGGACCTGGTCAATGGGCTGGGATTGAAGCTTTCCCGCGACGATTGATCCGACAGCTCAATGCGGTTCGTGCAAGGGGTCCGGATCCAGCGTGAAATGCGCGGTATCCGTGGCCCTCGAGTCGCCGCCGACGTAGATCTCGTAACGCCCCGGCTCGGTGCCCCAGGTCCCGTCGCCGCGCACGAAGGCAAGGTCCGCAGGACGCAGGACGAATTCGACCGTCTTCGTCTCGCCAGGAGCAAGCTCGACCCGCCTGAAGCCCTTGAGCAGGCGCACCGGGGGACTGCGACTGGCGACGCGATCATGCACGTAAAGCTGCACCACCTCGGCCCCTTGTCGCTTGCCGGTGTTGCGTACGCGCACCCGGATACGCAATGCGCCCCCCGCGACCAGGTGATCACGGCTCAGGCGCAATGGACCAAAGGCAAACGAGGTGTAGCTGAGTCCATAGCCGAATGGGTACAGCGGGGTGTTGGGCACATCCACGTAATGGGTGGTGTAATGCAACGCGATGGCTGTACTTGCGTCGCGTGGCCGACCGGTGCGCATATGTGCGTAGAAGATGGGCACCTGTCCGACATCGCGCGGGAAAGTCATCGGTAGCTTGCCCGAGGGATCGATTGCGCCGAACAGTACATCGGCGACGGCATGTCCGGCTTCGTCGCCAGGCACCCATGCTTCGAGGATCGCGCTGGCGTGATCGTGCAGCCAGGGCAGGGCCAGGGGTCGGCCGTTGACCAGCACCACCACGACAGGCTTGCCCGTGGCGACAATAGCGCGCGCCAGCGCCAGTTGATGTCCAGGAAGGCCCAGCCGCGAGCGGCTCTGGCCTTCACCAAACAACGCCTTGTCCTCACCGAGCACCAGCACGGAGACATCGGCGGCACGCGCAGCACGCACGGCGTCCGGGATCCCGGACACATCGCCGCCGGTGACTTTCACACCACGGGTAAAACTCACGCGGGTCTTGGGATCCACTGCGTCACGAATGCCCTGCAGCAGGGTGACCACATCCTGGGGCCGGCCCAGGGCGGGCATCTGCCCGAGCATGGTCACGCGATTGGTCGCCAGAGGACCGATTACCGCGATCCTGGTGCTGCGCGACAAGGGCAGAGTGTGCCCGTGGTTTTCGAGCAACACCATGGACTCGGCCGCAGCATGCCGTGCCAGGCGCAGCATGCCCCGGGAACGCGTGACCGCCTTCATCCTGCGGGCATTCCCGTAACGGAAGGGGTCCTGGAAGAGACCGAGGCGGTACTTGGCCTCGAGCACCCGACGAACAGCGGCATCCAGGCGTTTCATCGGTAGCGTGCCGTTGCGGACCAGCGCTGGGAGTTGGGCTTGGTAGGTCCCGCTGTGCAAGTCGATGTCGACACCCGCTTGCAGTGCTTGGCGCGCGGCATCCGCCGGGCTTGTGGCGACGCCGTGGACCTGCAGCTCGGGCACCGCATCATAGTCGGACACGATCAGCCCTTGATACCCCCACCGGCGACGCAGCAGGTCGGTGAGCAAACGATGGCTGGCTGTAACCGGAATGCCGTTGAGCGTGGTCAGGGAGGGCATCAGCGCACCCACTCCGGCATCCACGGCGGCATGAAAGGGAGGCAGGTAGACCTGACGAAGCAACGGCAGGGGGATTTGCGCGCCGTTGTAGTCACGACCGGCTTGGGCGGCGCCGTAGCCCACGAAATGCTTGGCTGTAGCCAGCATGGTGTCCGGTGCAGATAGCCCGCGGCCCTGGAAACCGGCGACTTGCGCGCGGGCCATGGCGGCACCGAGGAAGGGATCTTCTCCGGCACCTTCAACCACGCGACCCCATCGCGGGTCGCGCGTAATGTCCACCATCGGGCTGAAGGTCCAGTCAACGCCGGCTGCGGTGGCCTCGCGTGCGGCGGCGCGTTGCACCTGCTTGACCAGCGTCGTGTCCCAGGTCGCCGCAAGTGCCAGCGGCACCGGAAAAATGGTCCGGAACCCATGGTTGACGTCACCCATGAACCACACCGGTATTTTCAATCGGGACTGCATGGCAAGCTGTTGGATATGACGGGTGTAGGCCAGCACATCGGTCCCGGGCAGCACACCATTGGTCCCACCCAGCAGGCCACTGCGCGCCAGGCGGTCGAGGTCGCCGTGATCGGCTCCCAGGATGGTCAGTTGCGCGATCTTTTCCTCGATCGTCATACGGGCCAGCAGCCTGTCGACAAATACATGCATGGAGGCTTCGTCCTGCACGGGTGCCGGGGCATGGGCAAGGCCGGCCCGCCCCCAGGCAAGGGCCATGACAAGCGCGAGTGTGGTGCGGGCGACGGGATAACGCGAAAAGGTCATGGGACACCGCTGCAACAAACAGGCCGTGTCCATCGTAGCGGCTGGTGCCTTTGGTTTGTTGCCCGGGTGCCCCACATATTCGATAAGCTGTGACGCTACACTTGGTGCCTTGCATGCCTTTCTCGACTCCGCCGTTCATCGTCGCGATACCGGCCCGTTACGGGTCCAGCCGCTTGCCGGGCAAGCCGCTGCGCCTGTTGGGCGACAAGCCACTGATCGTGCACGTGGTCGGGCGCGCCCTCTGTGCTGGCGCAGACCAGGTGGTCGTGGCCACCGACGACGCGCGCATTGCCGAGGCATTGACCGGACTGGATGTCACGGTGTGCATGACCGATCCGGCGCTGGCATCGGGCAGTGATCGCATTGCGGCCTGTGCCGCCGAATTGGGATGGCATGACGATACTATCGTGGTCAATCTGCAGGGTGATGAACCGTTCGCTCCCGTAGCAGGCATTCGTACGGTGGTCGATGCATTGGCCGAGAACGACGCCCAAATGGCGACCTTGGCGACTCCATTGCATCAGGCCTGCCAGCTGTTTGATCCAAATTGCGTAAAGCTGGTGCGCGATAGACGAGGTCACGCGCTGTATTTCACCCGCGCGCCTGTACCTTGGGCACGCGATGCCTTCGTGGAGGATCGTGAACAATTGCCTGGCCGGGTGCCTTTTCTTCGGCACATCGGTATCTATGCCTACCGCGCGGGCTTCCTGCGCCTGTACAGCTCACTTGAGCCGACGCCGCTGGAACGCACCGAGGCGCTCGAGCAACTGCGCGCGCTCGAGCACGGTTATGCCATCATCGCGGCTCTTTCGCCCGAGGTGTTTCCCCCGGGCATCGACACACACGAGGATCTGGAGCGCGCCCAGGCACGGTACAAGGAGATGCATCCATGAGTGAAGGCGAGGGCATCCTTTTTGTCTGCCTCGGAAACATTTGTCGGTCACCGCTGGTGGAGGCTGTGGCCCGCGAGGAATTCGCGCGGGCCGGACTCGACGTACCCGTGGACTCCTGCGGTACCGGTGGCTGGCATGCGGGGCAGAAGGCTGATCCACGCTCGATTGCAGCGGGTGCGGCCGAAGGCTACAACCTGTCCAGACACCGCGCACGGCAACTTGCGGAATTGGATTTCCGGCAGTGGCGCTGGTTGCTGGCCATGGATCAGAACAATCTCGAGGAAATGCGCGCACGCTGCCCCGATTCGTTTCACGACCGTTTGGGCCTGTTCCTGGAGTTCTCCGGTGTAGGCCAGGGTGAAGAGGTGCCGGATCCGTACTACGGTGGCAGGGAGGACTTCCGCGCGGTACTTGCCCTTGCACGGCGTGGCGTGGACGGTCTGATCGATCACATCCAGGACGGCTGAGACCGGTTCGCAACGTGTCCATGCAACCTGATTCCAGTCCAGCATTCGATGGCAAGGCCTTTGTGCGCACCCTGACGACGTCGCCCGGCGTCTACCGTTACTACGACGCAACGGACGAGTTGCTGTACGTAGGCAAGGCGGCACATCTGCGCAAGCGTGTGGGCAGTTATTTCCTCAAACCGCGAATGGAACCGCGCATCGCCTCGATGGTCTCGCAGATCGCGCGTGCCGAAGTCACTGTCACGCGCACCGAGGCCGAGGCACTGCTGCTCGAATCGCAGCTGATCAAGGAACTCAAGCCCCGCTACAACATCCTCCTGCGTGACGACAAGAGCTATCCCTTCATCTATCTGTCCAACACCGATGTATATCCGCGTCTGGCCTTTCATCGTGGTGCGCGCAGTGCGCCGGGACGTTACTTCGGTCCCTTTCCCAGCGCATGGGCCGTGCGTGAAAGCCTCAACTTGATGCAGAAGCTGTTCAAGGTGCGGCAGTGCGAGGACAGCTATTTCCGCAATCGTTCACGTCCGTGCCTGCAGTACCAGATTGGCCGCTGCAGCGCGCCCTGTGTCGAATACATCGAACGCGATGACTATGCACGCGATGTGCGTCATGCCCAGATGTTTCTGGAAGGTCGCAGCAGCGTTGTCATCGAGGAACTGAGCACGGCAATGGAGCAGGCCAGCGAGGCACTGAACTACGAACAGGCGGCTGCGTTGCGTGATCAGGTGTCCGTGCTACGGCAGTTGCAGGCCCAGCATCACGTACAGGGTGCAAGCGCCGATATGGACGTGATCGCCTGTCGCATCGAGGGGGGCGTGGCCTGTGTCAGCGTGCTGTTCTTCCGCAACGGACTGTCGCTGGGCTCTCGCGATTTCTTTCCCCGGCTGCCACTGGATGCCAGCGAGCCCGATGTTCTCGAACAATTCATCGCACAGTATTACGTGGACCGTCCGGTGCCGGGCGAGTTGGTGCTCAGCGCGGATGTCGAAGCTCGCAAGGCTCTTGCCGAGGCCCTGATGCAGCGCAGCGAGCACAGCGTGGCAGTCAAGACCTCGGTGCGCGGAGAACGTGCACGTTTTCTTGATCTGGCCATGCGCAACGCCAGCGCAGCGCTGACTTCGCGCCTGGCCAGTCGACAGACCCTCGGGTCCCGTTTCGAGGACCTGGCGAAGCTGCTTGAGCTGGATGATCCACCACGTCGCATCGAGTGCTTTGACATCAGCCATACCGGTGGCGAATCCACCGTGGCCTCGTGCGTGGTGTTTGGTCCGGAGGGTCCGGAGAAGTCGCATTACCGCCGTTTCAACATTGCCGGCATCACGCCGGGCGACGACTATGCCGCCATGCATCAGGCGTTGTCGCGACGGTTTCGAAAGCTGGCCGAAGGCGAGGGTGCGCGTCCCGACTTGCTGTTGATTGACGGAGGCAGTGGACAAGTCGCTCAGGCGCTGGACGTGCTTTCCGGACTCGGCCTGGCTGATATCCGTGTGATCGGCGTTTCGAAGGGACCGGCTCGACGATCCGGAGACGAAAACCTGATACTGGCCGACACTGGACGCACCCTGCATCCGGGACCGGCGTCGCCTGCCTTGCACCTGATTGACTCGGTTCGGGACGAGGCTCATCGCTTCGCCATCAGCGGTCACCGCAAGCGACGCCAGAAAGCCAGGCAGCGCAGCGTGCTCGAGGATGTCCCGGGCATCGGTCCGCGACGCCGCTCGACCCTCCTGCGAGCGTTTGGCGGCCTTGCAGGGGTGGAAGGCGCGGGCGTGGAGGAGTTGATGCAGGTGGCCGGCATCAACCGCGACCTGGCCGAGCGCATCTACACGGCTCTGCATGGCTGAGATCACGCGCCTATAGTGGAGGACTTTCCAATGATGGACCATACAAGGGTGAAGAATCGATGCGACTGAATCTACCCACCTGGCTGACCCTGTTTCGTATCCTGCTGCTTCCGGTCATGGTTGCGGTGTACTACTCGCATGCAATGATTCCCATGATCCCGCTGCGCTTCGCCAATGTCGGCGCTGCCGTGATCTTCCTTGCGGCGGCAATCACGGACTGGTTCGACGGATATCTGGCGCGACGCTGGAACCAGACATCGGCCTTCGGCGCCTTCCTTGACCCGGTGGCCGACAAGCTCATGGTCACGGTGACACTGTTCCTGCTGGTGCAAAGCCATCCCACTGCGTTGCTGGCGGTTACAGGCGCAATCATTGTCGGTCGCGAGATCGGGATTTCGGCATTGCGCGAATGGATGGCCGAACTGGGTCTGCGTTCGCGTGTCCGCGTGGCCATGCTGGGCAAGGTCAAGACGGTGATGCAGATCATCGCCATCGTGGTGCTGCTGCTGGAACACGACAAGGATGCGCAGGCCTTGCGCAAGTGGTATGTCGGCGAGAGCCTGCTGGTTCTGGCTGCCGGCCTTACGATCTGGTCCGGGCTGGTCTATCTGCGCGCTGCCTGGCCGGTACTTCGAGACAACCAGAATATGCCCGAGACGCCGTGATCGTGGGGCGTCGAGCAGGTAAAAAAAGGATTTCAAGTCTTGACAGGATCTCGCGAAACCGTAAGATACGCGGCTCCCGGGCGGGAATAGCTCAGTTGGTAGAGCACGACCTTGCCAAGGTCGGGGTCGCGAGTTCGAGTCTCGTTTCCCGCTCCAGATTTTCCTGCAAAACCTCGGCTCGCCGAGGTTTTGTTTTTTCCGACGCACGAGGCTAAGCTTCGCGCGGTACGTCACCGGCCAGGTGGCAGAGTGGTCATGCAGCGGCCTGCAAAGCCGTGTACGCCGGTTCGATTCCGACCCTGGCCTCCATAATGGTTTCCAAGCACATCCCGGAAGACCCCTTAAACCGCGCTACGGCGCGGTTTTTTGTTGCCTGCATCTCCCGCAAGTCATCTAGGGCTACCCTTGAGTTACCGTAAGTTTGGCGGTAGCTTTGACGGTAACAGCTGCCTCGCAGGTCTAGTTACCGTCATGTTGACCCCTTCCGCAGTACGCAACGCCAAGCCCAAAGCCAAGGCATACAAGCTGACGGACGGACGGGGCATGTATTTGCTGGTGAAACCGGACGGCGCGCGCTGGTGGCGCTTTGACTACCGCCGCCCGGTCATTGCAAAGCGCAACACGCTTTCCTTGGGCACCTATCCCGATGTGTCGCTAAAAAAGGCTCGCGTAAGGCGCGAGGAAGCGCGCGCGCTGTTGACCGATGGCATCGATCCCGGCGACCAGCGCAAAGCCAAGGCCGAGGCTGAGGCGGATACCTTCGAGGCTATTGCGCGCGAGTGGCACGCCAAGCACGCGCCGAACTGGTCCGCTGACCATGCAGACCGGATCATGACCCGGCTAGAAAAGGACGTGTTCCCGTGGATCGGTCGCAAACCCATTGCCAACCTGACCGCACCGGATGTGCTGGGTATCCTGCGCCGTGTAGACGCGAGAGGCGCGCGCGACACCGCACACCGTGTGCACCAGCATTGCGGGCAGGTGTTCCGCTACGCGGTCGCTACAGGCCGCGCCAGTATTGACCCGACACCCGCCCTGCGCGGAGCTATCCCGCCGACCCGCACGAAACACCATGCCAGCATCACCGACCCCGACCGCGTCGGGGAACTGTTGCGCGCCATCGACGGCTATCAAGGCTCGAATGTGACCCGTGCCGCCTTGCAGCTTGCCCCGCTGGCTTTCGTGCGTCCGGGCGAACTAAGGCAAGCCGAGTGGTCCGAATTTGACCTGGACAAGGCCGAATGGCGGATTCCCGCCGAACGCATGAAAATGAACGCGCCGCACATTGTCCCGCTGGCGGGGCAGGCCGTAGCTATCCTGCGCGATCTGGCACCGCTGACAGGCTCCGGGCGCTACCTTTTCCCCGGCCTGCGTACACGCGCGCGCCCCATGAGCGAAAACACCGTGAACGCCGCCTTGCGCCGCATGGGCTTCGACCGCGACACCATGACCGGCCACGGCTTCCGCAGCATGGCCAGCACGCTGCTGAACGAGCAGGGCTGGCACCGCGATGCCATCGAGCGCCAGCTAGCCCATGCAGAACGCGACGCCGTGCGTGCCGCCTATAACTACGCCGAACACCTGCCCGAACGTCGCAAGATGATGCAGGCATGGGCCGACTATCTGGACAGCTTGCGGCTGAGTCCGGGTAAAGTAGTGCCAATTAAGCGCAAGGCATAAACGAATCGCCACGGCTAGGCCGACGGGCCGAACTCGGGTCCACCTTTCACCCGCTGCCGTGGTGACTATTTTGAAAGGGCGCAGCGAAAGGTGTGCTAATGGCTAAGGACACCACCGACTTTGACCTATCCACTGCATGGGATAGGGTGCTGGCATGGGCTGGATGGGAGCATGCCGAAGCTATAGAACTGCTTGACGCCGCATATTTGCTCACTGCTACCAAACCGCGAAGGCATACTTACAACCGCGTGTTGTCTTCAGATACAGATGCGATGCTGCAAACTTTGAAACAATCAGCTCTTATCGGTAATTTGCCGATTTTTGCGGCTTGGGCTTGGGATGAGAATGGCCACCCTGAACCTATCGGCGGCCATACCATGAACCCGCATATCCCTTTGCACGCTATGACAACGGTGAAAGTGACTGACCTGGCAGCATGGTGCGATGCGCGGAACATCCCACACCCGTGGCAAAGTTCAGAGTCAGTACAAGTCAGGACGCCGGCCATAAAGACATATCCCGCCGAACTTCGAGCTGCTATCGAGGCGTTCAAGGCTGTGCATGGAAACCTAACAGCACTGCGAGGCAAATCACCGAAACAGGCGCTGTTAGCATGGCTTGAAAAGAATGCTGATCTAGGAGCTAACGCGCGGAAGCGCGTCGCCACTGTTGCTAATTGGCAACCTCAAGGAGGGGCAGCAAAGACCCCCAGCGAATAACCCACCCTACCCGTAGGTGGACAGGTAGGGTCGGTTCCACAAAAGTCCGGGGCCAGTTTTCTAAACCTGACCTACTGGAAGCGTACGTACATATGCTCATACTCGGGAGTCGCTGCAACACCCGCAGCTAACCCGAGTGTTTAGCGATGACCACAAGTAATCCTCTAGCGCCGCATGATCCGACGCCGCTGTCCCCCGGCGACCTTATAGACGAACGTAAGACCGCCGCGATCTTATCCGTATCCGTTCAAACCCTGCGCAACTGGCGCTGGCGTGGTGACGGCCCCCGCTGGCGAAAATTGGGGAAACGCGTGGTCCGCTATCACCGTGCAGACCTGGCTGCCTTTATCGAAGGCAAGGCAGGTGAAGCATGAGCGCGCCAAAGACACGAGGGCATGCCATCGCCGCCTATTGCCGCGAATGCATCCATGACACGCAAGCGTTAGGAACCTGGCGGGAACAGGTGGCCGCTTGCCCTTGTACCGATTGCCTGATGTGGAGATTCCGGCCCGTACAAGACGCGCGATCTGCCCCGGACTGGATCAAGGCGCGAGATCCCGACGAGCTGCCTGAGGGCTTTCCGGGCATGGATCAAGGGGAAGCCGTGCGGACTATGCGCGCGCATGTCGCCGCCAAGGCTTCCCGCCGCGCCGTACAGGCAGGCCAGAGCGAACACATCACCACCCCGTTATCTACCCCTAAGGATGGCACTTCATGAGCGCGCGCCATGCTGAGAGAGCGGGGAAAAATGATCAACCCCTATGCATTGACCGTCTAGAGCCGCTTGCGTGTGTATGGCGCGCGCAGGCCGCCCTAGAACGCATTGCATGGACATCAGATGAACACGAACAGCAAGGCATAGAAGCCGCCTACCAACTGGAAGCTGTTGACCGACTACTTACAAGGATGACTTGCCTCTTAGCTCACCCTCGCCTTGAAGGCGGGGAAGGGGAATAAACCATGGCGCGCACAAAAGCAAAGTCAATGGGGCGCAGTCTTTCAGGCAAGTTTTTGATGGTTCCGACCGATGTGTTGAACAGCCCGAACTATCGAAAGCTGACCACAAAGGCCAAAGCGCTGATTCTGGACCTTGGCGCACGCTTCAACGGCTTCAACAATGGGGACTTGGCAATGCCGTGGTCATGGATGAAAGAACGTGGCTGGAATTCGAAGCAGACTTTGAAAAATGCGCGAGATGAACTGATTGAACATGGCATGATTGAGTTGACGCGCCAAGGTGGGCTGCACGGCCCAAGCCTGTATGCCTACACTTGGCTGGCAATTGAACCGTGTAAGGGTAAGCTGGACGTGCAGCCAACCGCAGTCGCATCGGGCAAATGGAAGCGGCCACTAATGGATGCTGACGGCTGAAAAACACAAAGCCCGCCCCGATAGTCGGGAAGGCTTGCCCCGATGGTCGGGCCAGTGTTAGTAAATACGTGACCATGGTGCCCCGTTCATCGGGTCCATAAGCTCTAAAGTGCTGCAATCTACTGCCCCGATAGTCAGGCCCCTCTAAGAATCTACCAGGCAAGGGACGGCAGCTTGAGGATGACCATGAGTCAAACATCATCGCTTCCAGAGGTAGTGCTTGCAGCCTTGGCCGCTGCGCAGCGTGCGCCGGGTTGGAACAATCGAAATGGCCGCATTCTCAGATTTGATCTGGACGGATGCACCCTTTACGTGGTCCCGTTCCGCCGCTGGGCATGGCGCCGAATGGACATGCGGGCCATCACGCATGATCGACAATTCAGCCCAAGGCACCCAAACGCATGGCCGCACTGACGAGGAATGAAATCCGTCGACGCCTGACTGTCTTCGCGAAGATATGGCAGCATGCCGAGCGCGAGAATGCCGACGCAAAGTTGTTCTGGGCACGCTTCTATGAGTGTTTCGGCATCCGACCGGAATCGGCAACGATCTACGAAAAGGCTGTGTCGAAGCTAGGCGGCGGACGGGGTTTCATCGACAGCTTCATTCCCGGCACCTTGATCGTCGAACACAAGAGCCGAGGTAAAGATCTGAATGCTGCCTTTGCGCAAGCTAGCGAATACTTCATGGCCTTGAGTGAGGCAGAGCGCCCTCGCTACATCATCACCTCCGACTTCGCGCGATTCCGTCTGACCGATCTGCGCACGGACGCCACGCACGAATGCAAGTTGAAGGACTTACCCAAGCGTGCCGGTTGGTTCACGTTCCTGTTCGATGATGATGCGGGCGAGATCGTGGAAGAATCCAAGATCGACCGCAAGGCTGCGTATCAGGTGTCCCGGTTGCACCAGGCGCTTCTGGACGTGCGTTTCATAGGGCACGATCTGGAAGTGTTCATGACGCGCCTTTAGTTCTGCTTCTTTGCCGATGACACCGGCATTTTCGGCGATAACAACCAGTTTACGCGCCTGGTTCGACGCAGCCGTGAGGATGGCAAAGACCTTGGTGCCATGCTGGCGGAACTGTTCCAAGTGTTGAACACGCCGCATGACAAACGACAGTCCAGCCTGGACGAAGACCTTGCTGCATTCGAGTACATCAACGGAAGCTTGTTCGAGGAACGAACCCGAATACCGTCCTTCAACACCGAGTTGCGCACGCTGCTGTTGGAAAGTTCGGAACTGGACTGGAGCGGCATTTCCCCTGCGATCTTCGGGGCCATGTTCCAAGGCGTGCTGGAACAACAGCATCCGGAGGCCAGCAAGCGGCAGGCCACTCGGCGCGAGCTTGGCGCGCACTTCACTAGCGAGCGCAACATTCTACGCGTCATCAATCCCCTGTTCCTGAATGATCTGCGCGCGGAGCTACATGCCTCCAACCGCACGAGAGCAAGTCTGCGTGCCCTGTACGAAAGGCTGCCGACCCTGACGTTTCTCGATCCGGCTTGCGGCTGTGGAAACTTCCTGGTGATTGCATACCGAGAGCTTCGACGTCTCGAGATGAAACTGATCGCCGAGATATGGGGCGAAGAGCGCGGGGTGCTGGACGTGGACACTCTGTGCCGTGTCAATGTGCACCAATTCTACGGGATCGAAATAGACGAAGCCGCCGCCCACATCGCTCGCGTAGCCTTGTGGATCACCGATCACCAGATGAACCAGGAAGCGGCAGAACTCTTCGGCACCACGCGCGCAACAGTGCCGTTGGTGACGGCGCCCACAATACCCTGCGCGAATGCCCTGCAGAAGGACTGGAAGGACGTTCTGCCACCCGAAAAGTGCAGTTATGTGCTGGGCAATCCACCTTTCGTGGGGGCCAAGTACATGAGCGACGAACAGCGCGCGGATGTGGCCAAGATATTCGATTCGCTGAAGAGCGGCGGCCTGCTGGACTATGTGGCGGCCTGGTACGTGAAAGCCGCTGCCTACATCTCGCAAAACCCAAAGATTGACGTGGCTTTTGTAGCCACCAACAGCATCACGCAAGGCGAACAGGCGGGCGTACTGTGGTCCTGGTTGTTGGGCCATGGCATCACGATCCGTTTCGCGCATCGCACCTTCCAGTGGAGCAACGAAGGCAAGGGCGTCGCTGCCGTGCACTGCGTCATCGTGGGTTTCGGTTTGCGAAAGCCAGCCAAGCGGACGCTCTACCTTTATAACGAAGGAATCAAGGGCGAGCCAATCGCTATACCGGCTAAGAACATCAATCCCTACCTTACGGATGCGCCGGACGTGGTGATGGAAAGGCGGGGGAAGCCACTTTGCGAAGTGCCCGGTATGGGCATAGGAAACAAGCCGATTGACGGCGGGAACTATCTTTTCACGCCGGAAGAAATGGCGGAATTCTTGAAGCGTGAACCGGGTGCGAAACCCTACTTCCGGCGCTGGTTGGGGGCCGATGAATTCTTGAACGGTTATGAGCGATGGTGCCTTTGGCTGGGTGACGCGGAACCGTCCGCACTGAAGAAGCTCCCGCTGGCCATGGAGCGGATAGCTTCCGTTCGCCAGTTCCGCAAGGCTAGCAAGAGTGCGCCCACTCAGAAGCTTGCACAGACGCCGCGCAGGTTCCATGTCGAGTTCATGCCAAAGGCGGATTATCTAGTCATTCCGGAGGTTTCCTCGGAGCGACGTGAATTTATCCCCATCGGTTATATTGTTCCCGAAACGCTAGCTAGCAATCTATTGCGCATAGTGCCGCATGCGACCACTTATCATTTCGGTGTTCTGTCTAGCTCGATGCATAACGCTTGGATGCGAACTGTCGCTGGACGGCTGGAAAGTCGATATCGTTATTCCGTCCACATCGTCTACAACAATTTCCCATGGCCGCAAGATGTGCCGGAAAAAAAACATCGAACGGTTGCAAGTGCGGCACAGGCTGTACTGAGCGCACGTAATGCGCATCCTGGCGCTACGCTGGCCGAGATGTACGACCCGGACAGCATGCCGCGAGACTTGCAGGAAGCGCATGCCGCGCTGGACAAAGCTGTGGATGCAGCCTACGGCTTTCGCAGCAAAAAGGATGACCGTGCCCGTGTGGCGTTCCTGTTCGCGCTGTACAGCAAGCTGACGGGACTGCAGAAAGGATCAGCCAAGCGTCCTGGCAAGCGGAAGGTGAAGCCCTTATGAGCGATTCCGTTGGCTGGCAATGGAGCGGTGAGTAGGGTGGTTTAGACTTTTAAACCCAACACGAATCAAGAAGGTGTGGTGATGGATCAGCGAGCCGAGGAACATGCCGCCATCGACAACGAACGCCGCGCCTTCGAGCGTCGGCAAGCTGCATTCTTTACGCTCGCAGGGCATTCCACCCCTCAAGGCAACGGGGCAACTACAGCCAGCGATCTAGCCGAGTGGGAAGCGGCCAATGCCGATTGGAAAGCTGCAAATGCAGAGATCGAGCGAATCGCCTCCGAAATTCGCACGGGGAGGCGTCGCTAGTCATGAAAAAGTCAGTTCGTACAACGCTTATCCTTGGCGGCTCACTAGCGAGTCTCGCACTGTCACTATATTTCGGATTGAATACGCATGCCAAAGACCTCATGGGGATGCCCACTGACGCTACCGACTGGGGAAGGGTTGCCCTAGCCCTGGTATTCGGTTCCGTTGGTTGCGTGGGGATTGCTGCACTATTACGCCAAACATAGAGAACACCTCAAAGCAGGCTGGCACCAATGCGTGCGTTGCGCCGTCTACTGTAGACATTTGTAGACTTGGCATAAGAATTTCCTGACGCTAGAAAAGGGTGCGGACAGATGCTATCAAGCGAATTTATGGACGCGACATACGCGCGCGCGCGCGAAGTGTTTAGGGGAATGGCATTCGGATGGATGGTGCCCCGTTCATCGGGTCCATAAGTGTCGGGTCCCGAGTGATCCTATCGAACAACGCATCTGGCGCCTGAGCGCGGCTCGTGATGCACTGAAGACTCTCCGTCAGACCCTGGAAGGCCGCCGATGCCCTTGACCTTACACCCGCTGGCCCGCACCACGCCACGCACCCGCGCTGAGCTGAAAGCCGAGGATTCGACGCTCAGTCACGCCGCGTTGGCGCGCCGCTACGGCGTGACTGCGCCCACGGCGCGCAAGTGGCGTGAACGCGACTCGACACAAGACCGTTCGCACCGCCCGCACACGCTGCACTGCACGCTGTCCCCGGCCCAGGAAGCGGTTGCAATGGAGATTCGTCGTACGCTGTGGCTGCCACTGGACGACCTGCTGGTGGTCGTGCGCGAATTCCTCCATCCCAGGGCCTCGCGCTCGGGGCTGGCGCGCTGCCTTAAGCGCCACGGTCTGAATCAGCGCCCGGTTGAGGACAAGGATGCGCCGGTGGTGCGCAAGACCTTCAAGGACTACTCGCCCGGCTTCATCCATGCCGACATCAAGTATCTGCCGCAGATGGCCGACGAGTCGGCGCGGCGCTACCTGTTCGTAGCCATCGACCGCGCCACGCGCTGGGTGTACCTGCGCATTTACGCCAATCAGAGCGAGACCAGCAGCACGGATTTCCTGCGCAGGCTCACGCGGGCCGCGCCGATGAAGATCGAGAAAGTGCTCACCGACAATGGCAGTCAGTTCACCGACCGCTTCACCGGCAAGACCAAAAAACCG
>NZ_JAQIBU010000084.1 GCF_027858935.1 Oleiagrimonas sp.
ACAAGGACTGGAACCTGGAGAAAGGCGCCATCGAGCAGGAAGTCTCGCGCGACATTTCCGATCCCGGTTACCTGGCCTTCCAGGATGCCGAACGCACGCTGTATGCCGGCACCGGCTACGCCGAGGACGCGCTGGGTTCGCGCCCGACCTTCGACAAGACCAACTCGAAGATCCTGCGCACCTTCTACCGCAACTGGTATGTTCCCAACAACGCCATCTTCGTGATCGTCGGTGACGTCGACCCCAAGGCCACCCTGGCCAAGGTCAAGCAGCTGTTCGATCCGATTCCGGAACGCGCCACACCCATGCGCCAGCCGGTGACACTGAAACCGCTCACCGCCAGGACCATCACCAAGACCACGCCGGACGCCACCGGATCAGTGCAGTTCATGTATCGCATGCCGGGCCTCAAGACCCGTGATGCGGCAGCTGCGCAGGTCCTGATGGACGTGCTCAACAATCCGCGCAGCTCTCTGTCCAAGCTGGCCGCCGACGGCAAGGTGCTGGACGCCGGCGCCGACACGCAGACCTTCACCCGCGGCGGTATCGGCGTGATCGAGACCGACGTGGCCAAGGGCGGCAATGCCGACCAGGCACGCAAGGACATGGACGATGTCATCAACGCGCTGCGCAAGAACGGCGTGCCGGCCGATCTGGTCGCCGCCGCCAAGCGCTCTGAACTGGCCGATGCCGAATTCAAGAAAAACAGTGCCGTGAGCCTGGCCAGTTCCTGGTCGCGGGCCCTGGCATGGAAGGGCCTGGATTCACCCATGCAGGCCGAAGAGCAGATCCGCAAGGTCAGCGTGGAGGACGTCAACCGCGTGCTGCGTACGTATCTGAAACCGGACCAGCGCGTGACCGTGGTGCTGACACCCAACCCCGATGGCAAGCGGCCACCGCAGAGCGCCGGTTTCGGCGGTACCGAGAACTTTGCCAGCAACGACAAGCTCGACGTGCCCCTGCCGGTCTGGGCCGAGAAGGCGCTGAACAAGCTGCAGATGCCGCACTGGACGCTGCACCCGACCCGGATGAAGCTGAAAAACGGCATCACCCTGATCGTGCAGCCGACCCGCATCAGCAAGACCGTGACAGTCTACGGCCGCATCGACCAGAACGAGGACATGCAGGCGCCCAAGGGCGAAAAGGGGGTCAGCCAGGTGCTCTCCTCGCTGTTCGACTACGGCACCACCACGCTGGATCGCGACGCCTTCCACAAGGCGCTGGACGATATCGCCGCCAAGGCTTCGGCCGGCCCTGACTTCTCGCTGGCCGTGCCCAGTGCCGACTTCAAGCGCGGCATGCAGCTGCTGGCCGACAACGAGTTGCACCCCGCGCTTCCGGCCAGTGCCTTCGCCATCAAGCAGAAGTCCATCGCCCGCGAGCTGGCCGGTCGCCTGCAGTCGCCACGCTACAAGCTCAACCGCGCACTGATGAAGGGCCTGTACCCCGCCGGCGACGAGTCCCTGCGCGAAGCCACGCCCGACAAGGTGATGGCCTTGAAACTGGGCCAGGTGAAGAACTACTACGCCAGCACCTACCGTCCCGACATGACCACCATCGTCGTGGTCGGCGATGTCACGCCGCAACAGGCCAGGCAGACGGTCGAGAAGTATTTCGGCGGCTGGAAGGCCCACGGCGCCAAGCCCGATGTCGTACCGCACAAGGTCCCGCAGAACCCGGCGCATTATCAGGTCGTGGACAACCCCTATGCCTCCCAGGATACGGTGCTGATGGCGCAGACCCTGGACATGGATCTGCACAATCCGGACCGCTACGCGATGGACCTGGGCAATGACGTGCTCGGCGGCAACGGCTTCGCCTCGCGCCTGATGGTCGACGTGCGCGTGCGCCACGGATATGCCTACGGCGCCAGCTCCGGCGTCAACATCGGCCGTTCGCGCAGCATTTTCTACGTCTACTACGGCAGCGACCCGCAAAAGGTGCCGCTTGTCGATGGACTGGTGCACAAGAACCTGGCCGCGATGCGCGACACGCCGGTCAGCAAGGACGAGCTGATCAACGCCCGGCAGTACGAGATCCGTTCGATTCCGCTGCAGGTCTCCAGCGTCGACCGCATCGCCCACGCGCTGGCCAACTGGAGTATCCACGGTGAACCACTCGACCAGCCGATGATCGCGGCACGGCACTATCTCAGGCTCAACGCCGAACAGGTTCGCAAGGCGTTCCACACCTACCTGCATCCGGACCATCTGGTCCAGGTCGTGCTGGGCCCTGCGCCCAGGAAGCACTGATCCGGCTCCGCCGCTCCACGGTCGCTTGCGACCGTGGAGTTCCTGTCTTCGATGACAGGCGACTTTTGCCACGAAAAACGGCACAATCGAGCCCTTGGATCAGATGTCACAGGGGCTGTAGGCGCGCCCGGCCCGCCGTCGGACAACCGTCGAAGGCGCCTGCGTGCTGGTGCAAAGATGGTGACATACACGGCACACGCCAAGCAGGGCATTCTGCGATTACTGCTCGCCCTCTCGGCGATCGGTGGGCTGCTGATCGCCACCGCCAGCCAGGCGGCCAGCCGTCCCCTCCTTCATGGTTCCTGGAAGGCCGTGCAGCCCGGTGACACGCCGGCCAGTGTGCTCCAGGCCGCTGCCGAAGGTCGGCTGCAGGTGTTCCGGACCGATCGCCTGCATACCTTTTCGCATCGCGATCTGGGGACCTGGGTCGTGCTGCAGTCCACCGATGCCAACCTGTCCGGCCCGATGGTACTGAGTATTCCATCGGCACCCTTTGGCGGCATCACGCGCTATGACCGCAGTGGCCCCGTGACCTCCAGCAGCGTGAACGATCCAGACCCCCAACTGCATGGTTACGGCCGGCTGGCCTTTGCGATCCCGGGCGATGCCCTGGGCATGGCTCCGGTCCTGCTCAAATTCGAACCGGCAAACAGCATGGACGCCCCGGTCATGTTCCATCTGCTGAAACCTTTCCAATTCGAGAGCAACAATGCGCAGTGGTTGGCCATGGCCAGCGCCAGCCTTGCCGTGATGCTGGCCATGGCACTGATGGCCCTGTGCTTTGCGGGCATGCTGGGAGACAGCACCTTCGGCTGGTATGCCGTCTATGTCACCAGTTATGCAGGCCTGCAGTCGATCCAGACCGGCTACATTTTCCATCCGCTGCATATGGTCGTGCTGTCCGCAGTGGCGCTTCCACTCGCCACCACGCTGAGCGCGATTTCGGTGATCGCTGCGGTCATGTTCATGATCCGGTTCTGCAACTTGCGGCGCCATGCTTCCTGGCTGCGTGCCCTGCTGCTGGTGCTGGCCGGCATGCTCGCCATGCTCGCCCTGCTCCAGGTCACCGGTATCGCCAGCGTGCGACCGCTCGTGCACACGCTTTTCAATCCACTTCTGGCACTGGTTTCCGGGGTCATGGTGCTGGCCAGCTCGGTGGCCTTCATACGCGGTTCGCGCTCGGCGCTGTTCTTCCTTTTCGGATGGCTTCCGCTGCTGGTGCTGACTGCGCTCACCAGTGTCCAGGTGGGCGGCGCGCTCAGCGGCATGGAATGGCTCAACGATGTCAGTCTTGCGGCTGGGGCCATCGAGGCCCTGGTACTGGCCGTGGGCCTGGCCGACCGCTCGCTGACCATGCGCCGCGACCACGTGCTGGCGCGGGAACTGGCCAACAAGGACCCACTGACCGGCGTACTCAACCGTCGGGCATGGATCGAAGCCACACAGTTGCAGCTGAAAGCCTCCAGGCAAGTGCACACCCTGCTGTTCATGGACCTGGACCATTTCAAGACGCTCAACGACGAACTGGGCCACAACGCAGGGGACAGGGCCCTGATCGCCATGGCCGAGGCCTTTGCGACCGAACTGAGGCCGCAGGACATCTTCGGTCGCTTTGGTGGCGAGGAGTTCCTGGCCCTGCTGAGCGTGACCGATGCTGAGGCAGCGTTGCATGTGGCGCAGCGGTTGTGCCGACGCCTGCACCGCATGGAGATTCCGATGAATCGCAAGGGGGACGTGCTGACCATCAGTATCGGCCTGGCAACCCGGCGGCCGGACGATACGTTGACGAGCCTGGTCGAACGAGCGGACGCAGCGATGTATGCCGCCAAGGCGGGCGGTCGCAATCGCGTGGTCGATCAAGCCCATGTCGAGAACACGCAGCGCCCGATCCTGCGCCCATCGCGCGCGCTGGCCGATTTCACGTAAGTCCATGCCCCCGGACCCGACCCCGAGGCGGTCGAATCCGGGGGCCGGAGTTCAAGCGCTCAGCGGCGAACCTTGCCCAGCAAACGCAGGATTTCCATGTACAACCAGACCAGAGTGAGCATCAGCGCAAAGGCGCCGTACCACTCCATGTACTTGGGTGCGCCCTGACTGGTGCCGTGGTCGATCATGTCGAAGTCCAGCGCCAGGTTCATCGCCGCAATCCCCACCACCAACAGGCTGAAACCGATACCCAGGAACCCGCCTTCGTGGATGAAGCCGATCCCCGGCATGCTGGTGAAGGCATTGAGCCCCATATCCACCAGATAGAGCAATGCGATGGCACCGGTGGCACCGACCACGCCCATGCGGAACTTGTCGGTCACGCGGATCCAGCCGGCACGATAAGCCACCAGCATCACCGCAAGCACGCCGAAAGTCAGGCCCACGGCCTGAATCACGATACCGTGATACTTCAGCTCGAACATGGCCGAGATACCGCCGAGGGCAAAGCCCTCCGCAATGGCGTAGAGCGGCGCGGTCACGCCGGCCCATTCCTTCTTGAAAATGGTCGCAAACGCGAACACCAGGCCCGCGATCAGCCCCCCCCACATGAACGGATTGACGGTGGCCATGGCCGCCTGCAACTGGCCTCCGGCAATGGCCGTGTCAAAGCGGTTCCAGGTCCAGAACGCCGAGACCAGCGCCAGTACCAGCAACAGGCCGGTCTTGGAGATGGTACCGTTCATGGTCATCCGCTCGCCTTCGGCCACCTGGCCCTTGAAGGTGTTGTCGCGCAGTACTGGATTGTTCGAACGCATCAAGATGCTCCTGAAAAAGAGTCGTCGGCGTCCGATCGGGAACGCCGCCACCAGCAGCCATCATAGAACGGACGTGGTCCAACGTCATGCCATCGATTTTGCTACAGGTGTAGTCTTTGACGCGTTGCAGGAACCGGAGTTCCCTGAACATGCGCCTACGCGACCTTGGCTATCTGACCGTGTTCATCACAGCCTCGCTGCCGCTGCAATCGGCATGCATGATGCGCGCGGGCATGCCCGCGGATCTTGCGGCATGGTGGCCCCTGTTGGTGATCTTCGGCATCGTGCCGTTGCTGGACCTCGCGGGAGGGCGTGAACTTCGCAACCCCATCGATCCGGCCGAAGTGCAACGACTTGAGCGCCAACGCGGATTCCGCCTGCTGACATGGGCATGCCTACCGGTATGGCTGGGGCTGCTGACCTTCTGCATCGCGTGGTTCACCCTGATGCCGATGGGCATCGCCGGCCAGGTCGGCTGGCTGCTCTCGACCGGTGTCATCGGCGGCATCCTGGCGATCAACGTGGCGCATGAGCTGATCCACAAGGCCGGCTGGCTGGAACCGTGGCTCGGCGGCATCGCCCTGACCAGCGTCGGCTATCCCGGCTTCAAGATCGAACACCTGCGCGGTCATCATGTGCATGTGTCCACGCCCGGGGATACCTCAAGTGCGGCACGCGGGGAGTCGGTCTACCGCTTCATTGCGCGCGGGCTGACGGTCAACCCGCGCACGGCCTGGCAACTGGAAGCCGAACGTCTCGGTCGACGCGGACGCAGTGCCTGGTCACTGCACAACGAAATGCTGCGCTGGTGGCTGCTGTGGCTGGCCATGCTGGTGTTGACGGCAGTCCTTTGCGGATTTACTGGAACGGCCTTTTTCGTGGCCCAGGGCGTGGTCGCCGCGTCCACACTGGAAGTGATCAACTACATCGAGCACTACGGCCTGCGCCGTGCACGTGATGCACAGGGGCGCTATGAACGGGTCACCCACCTGCACTCCTGGAATGCCAGCGAGCGCCTGACCAACTGGCTGCTGTTCCAGCTGCAGCGCCACTCCGACCACCACGCCCACGCGCGCAGACGCTACCAGGTACTGCTTCATCACCCGGACAGTCCGCAGCTGCCCGCGGGCTATGCGGCGATGTTCGTGCTGGCCCTGATCCCGCCGTTATGGCGAAAGATCATGGATCCGCGCGTGGATCGCCACCAGGCCGCATTGGCGCTGGTTTCCAGCGCAAACCCGGGCCCCTGAGCGAACCTGGCCGGAGCGTTTATGCGGTGCACTGTGCATCCCGGTCCATCGCGATCACGTATGTGTGGATGTCCAGCTCGAAAGGACACCCCTCCAACGGAGATCGCATCATGTATCGCAATCGCATTCGCAAGCTCGCCGTATGCACCGTCGCGGCCCTGGCCTTCGCCACCCTGGGCGCCAGTCCGGTGATGGCCGGGCCGATGGGCAAGACCCACACCGTGATGGTGGGCGGCGCAGCCATGTACCCGTCACGCAACATCATCCAGAACGCCGTCCACTCCAGGGACCACACCACCCTGGTGGCGGCAGTGAAGGCCGCCGGCCTGGTTGACACGCTCTCGGGCAAGGGGCCATTCACCGTGTTCGCGCCAACCAACGAAGCCTTCGCGGCACTGCCCGATGGCACCGTGCAGACCCTGCTCAAGCCAGAGAACAAGGCGCTGCTGACCAGGATCCTGACCTACCACGTGGTGGCCGGCGACTATACCGGCGCGGATATCCAGAAGCTGATCCGTGAAGGGGGTGGCTCGGCCTCGCTCAAGACCGTCGAAGGCGAGCCGCTGACGTTCGCCATCAATAATGGCGCGTTGACCGTGACCGATGCCAAGGGCAACACCGCCCGGGTGACCATCGCCGACGTGCACCAGTCGAATGGCGAAATCCACGTGATCAACAAGGTCCTGATGCCCTGATCGGGCGCATCAGCGATCGGCGCATCCAGCCGTGCACCGGGCCCGTTTGCGGACCCGGTGCACGGTCTTGCGATGGATCAGCGAGCTCAGCCCGGAGGCCAGTGCATGTGCCGTCCGGCAAGCAGATGCACATGCAGGTGGTAGACGGTCTGTCCACCGTGGGTGTTGCAGTTGATCACGGTGCGGAAGCCGTCTTCGGCCATGCCCAGCTCGCGCGCATACGCGGCGGCGGCCAGCTGCAATTTGCCCAGCAACTCCGCATCACCGGGTTCGGCCTTTTCCAGACTGGCGATGGCACGTTTGGGAATGAACAGCACGTGCACCGGCGCCTGCGGATTGAGGTCGCGAAAAGCAAGGATCTCGTCGTCCTCGTAGACGATGTCGGCGGGAATCTCGCGGCGGATGATCTTGGCGAAGATGGTGTCGGTCATGACCGGATACCGGTAGTCGGGAAACTGGGACCGGTGCGCAGCACCGGAAGACCCAGAATATCATTCCACGGACTGACGACCGCCGAAAGCGTGTGCCAGCGTGTTTCGGTCGACATATTCCAGCTCGCCGCCAAGGGGGACACCGTGCGCCAGGCCCGTGGCACGGATGCCCGCGGCTGCCGCCAGCTTGCCCACGTAGTGCGCGGTCGCCTCGCCCTCAACGGTCGGATTGGTGGCGATGATCATCTCCTCGATCTCGCCTTCCTGCAGCCGCCCGACCAGACGATCCAGCCCCAGTTCCTCGGGACCGGTACCATCCAGCGGCGAGAGCCGCCCAAGCAGTACGAAGTACTGGCCGTTGTAACCCGTGGCCTGCTCGATCGCAGCCAGATCGCTGGGCGATTCCACCACGCACAACACGCGTCGGTCGCGTGCATGGCTGGCGCACAACGCGCACACCGGATCCTCGCTGAAATTGCGGCATTGCGAACAATTGCCGATGCGTAGCATGGCCTGTTCCAGCACCGCTGACAGCCGGTGGCCTCCCGGGCGATCGCGCTCGAGCAGGTGCATGGCCATGCGCTGGGCACTCTTGCGCCCGACGCCCGGCAGGCATCGCAACGCGTCAATCAGTTCGGTCAGCAGCGGGGAACTGGAACTCATCGGGGTCCGGATTCTGGCCCGTGGGCCGTGACGTATGGATTTAGAACGGAAGCTTCATTCCCGGCGGGAGATTCAGTCCATCCGCCATGCCGCCCATCTTTTCCTTGTTGAGTTCGGCGACCTTGTTGACCGCATCATTGGTGGCTGCAGCCACCAGATCCTCGGCCATCTCAGGATCATCGGCAAACAGCTTGCGATCGATCTGCACCCGACGTACTTCGTGTGCGCCGCTCATGACCACGCTCACCAGTCCGCCGCCGGCACTGCCGGTGACTTGCATCTGCGCGACCTCTTCCTGGGCGCGTTTCATTTTTTCCTGCATCTGCTGGGCCTGCTGCATCAGCTGGCCAATCTGTCCTCGCATGACATGAACCTCTGCTTGATTAAGATGATGTGTGTCCGCGGCATGCCGCTTCAGCGATCCAGTGGACGCACCGACTGCGGTACCACGCGGGCCCCGAAATCACGCTTGAGCGTCTGCACAAACGGATCCTCGTGCATGGACTTCTCGGCCACGCGCTGCTGCTCCTGACGCCGGTGCTCGGCGCGCGCGGCGGGCGTGTCGTCGCCGGGACCGATGTCGCTGCCCACGAAACGAAGGCGGATGCGCCGGCCCAGGGCCTTGCCGATGTGCTCGGCCATCTGGCTCGTCATCGGCTCGACCGCAAGTTCGGCGTGGCTGCTGGCCAGCAACAATTCAAGAGTGTCGTCCTCGAAGGAACGGATCCGCGCGTTGATGGCAAGAGCCTTCATCGGTCCACGCAGCCCCGCCTTGTCGATCAGCTGCGCCCAGTCCGGAAGACCATCGGCACCCATGCTCATCGGCGCGGGCGCGGAAACTGCCGGGGGAACCTTCGCAACCGGTTCAGGCATGGCCGCGGGAGATGCCGAGGCCGATGCATCGAATGGGGTGCCTCCCTGAGGGCTTTCGGAGGACCGGCCTGCTGTTGCCTGGGGACGGGCAGCACCCCCAGATCCGTCGTCGGGCTGGAACGCCAACATGCGCAGCAGGGTCATCTCGAACCCTGTCCGCGCATCGGGCGCCAGATTGAGCTCATGCGATCCACGCGTCGCAAACTGGTAGTACAACTGCACGTCCTGCGGGTCGAAGCGTCCAGCCAGTTGCACCAATTCGGCATGCTCTTCGCCCACCAGTTCGTCTGCAGCGAGGTCCGGGACCAGCTGCTGCAACTGGATACGGTGCAGCATCCCGGCCAGCTCATCCAGCACCCCACCGAAATCCGGCGAAAACGAAGCGATCTGGTCGCATTGCAGCATCAGCGCCTGGCCGTCGTGCTCGGCCAGTGCCTTGAGCAGCGCAAGCACCTGGCTGCGCTCCACACTGCCGAGCATCACGCGAACGTCGTCGGCTTTCAGCGCCCCCGCGCCGTAGGCCAGCGCCTGATCCAGCAACGACAAGCCATCGCGCATGGAGCCGTCGGCCGCGCGTGCCAGTTCGTGCAGCGCCGTCATCTCGTGCTCGACCCCCTCGGCCTTGAGGATGTGCTGCATCTGGGTGGAGATCTGCTCGGGAAGCAGCCGCTTCAGGTTGAATTTCAGGCAGCGTGAAAGGACCGTCACCGGCAGCTTCTGCGGGTCGGTGGTGGCGAGCAGGAACTTGACGTGCGGGGGCGGCTCTTCCAGCGTCTTCAGGAGCGCGTTGAAGGCGCTCTTGGAAAGCATGTGAACCTCGTCGACCAGGTAGACCTTGTAACGCCCGCGAGTCGGCGCGTACTGCGCGTTCTCGATCACCTCTCGCACGTCATCCACACCGGTATTGCTGGCCGCGTCGATCTCCAGCAGGTCCACGAAGCGCCCCTCGTCGACCGCCGTGCAGACCGCGCATTCGCCACAGGGGTCGGCCGACTGGCCGCGCTCACAGTTGAGCGACTTGGCGAAAATGCGGGCGATGGTGGTCTTGCCGACACCACGCGTGCCCGTAAACAGGTAGGCATGATGGGTGCGACCCGTGTCGAGCGCATTGGACAGTGCGCGAACCACATGCTCCTGACCCACCAGTTCGGTGAATCGTCGCGGGCGCCACTTGCGGGCGAGAACCTGATACGTCATGCCGGAAAACCCTGAGGATGCTCTGATCGATTCAGCTCAGTGTGCATGATACCCGCAAGGTGCGGACGGCGTGGTCACGCCCTGCCCCGCACGGCAGTAAAAGGGTGGCAGCCCTGCCAGCCACACCCCGGCACCCGAGTCGTCCACTACCGTTGCTTCCTTCCGGACCTGGCGGAATTCGCGGAGTATCGTCGCGGGGGGACCAACAGGGCCACCATTGAACGTTGTATCGCGCCATCCCATAACGGTCGTGGGATTTGGGCGTGACGGAGAGGGAGGGATGACTCCGCGCTGCGCGCTGCGCCCCTTCGGGGCCGTCGCTGCGCGACGTTCCGATGCAAAATGCATCGGTCGAACCCAATCATGTTTGATCTCGAGGATTCGATTCCCTCCCGTTCCTGTCTTCACCAGCTCGACCATTCTGCCCCGATCACCCATCCCGGAAAGTTCAGGTTGGCGGAGAGGGAGGGATTCGAACCCTCGATACGGGAGACCCGTATACCGGATTTCGAGTCCGGCGCATTCGACCACTCTGCCACCTCTCCTTGGGCGACGCGCGCCCTTTACTGGCTGCGCGAGCCGGCAATGATACGTTGCCGGACTCCGTGCCCGCAAGCGATCCATCACCTTTCCTGCTGCTATGATTGAGCGATTGTCACCGTAGACGAGCCGAGCATGAGTCTTATCCAGGTACCCGTTTCCCATGGCGAGCTGATCGACAAGATCACCATTCTCGAGATCAAGTCCGAGCGCATTGACGACGCGGCCAAACAGGCCAATGTGCGCAGCGAACTCGAACTGCTGAACAGCACCTGGGCCAGGAACCCCACCGCGCAAACCGACATTAGCGACGAACGTGCACGCCTGAAGGCGGTCAACGAGGCCCTGTGGGACATCGAGGACCGCATCCGCCTGCAGGAGAAGGCCCGGGACTTCGGCGAGACATTCATCGAACTGGCCCGCTCGGTATATTTCCGCAATGACGAGCGCGCCGCGATCAAGCGCGAGATCAATCTCAAGCTGGGCTCGCAGCTGGTCGAGGAAAAGTCCTACCAGGACTACAAAGCCTGACCGATCGAGCCGCCCATGGAGGCGCAGCCCTGCGGAAACTGTACTTCAGCGGCTGATTTTCAGGTGCTTCATCAGGGCGTCCAGACGTTCGATCACGTCACTGACCCCGATCAGGTCCATGACTCCAGGCTTTTCGATCTTTGCGCCCCAGCGCAGCGCACGTGCCGGCTTGCCGAGAAACCGTCGCGCCGCTTCGTCATAGCGATCCACGCACCAGCGACGATCCGAATACGGCCCCGAGCGCAACGGGTTGCTGGCCGCATGCAGGCCGATGACGGGCGTGCCGACGGCATTGGCCATGTGCATCGGACCCGAATCGGGGCTCAGCACCATGTCTGCGCGGGCAAACAGGGCCAGCGCCTGCTTCAGGGTGTCGCGACCGGTCAGGTCGACCGGCCGTGAGCGCGCATGACCGAGAATCGAACGTGCCATCGCCTGCTCGGCCTCTGATGGACCTCCAGTAAGCAGGACCTGCAGACCGCGTGCGGCCGCATGATCGATCACTTTCGCATAACGCTCCGCGCGCCAGTTGCGAAACGCGTGGCTGGAACTGGGACTGACCACCAGCGTCGGCGCAGTGATCGGGACCTGATTTCGTGCCCATGCCAGGGCCTGTTCCGGCACCGGGATGTCCCAGCGCACCTCGCCACGACCAAGGCCCAGTCGCTCACCGAAACTGCCGATGGCGTCAAGCACGTGCTCTCCGGTACGGGCGGGAATGCGTTCATCGACAAAGAGGCCGTGCAGGTCCCGCGAGCGGGCCCGGTCGTAACCGATGCGCCGGTGTGCATGCACCATCCGGCTGAGCAGGTTCGAGCGCATCGACACCTGCATGTGCAGCAGGACATCGAACTCCCGACCCGACAGTGCCTTGCGTACCGCCTGCATGCCGGCCAGGCCGCGCGACTTGTCGAACACCACGAACTCGATGTCGGGCAGATCGCCGACCAGACGATGCTCGAGCTTGCCCACGATCCATGTCAGCCGTGCCTGCGGGAATTGCGCGCGCAGGCGGTGCGCCAGCGGCACCACATGGGTCACGTCCCCGATGGCGGAAGTGCGGAGCAGGCAAACACTGTGGATGGCGTCGCGATCGGTCATCAAATTGGTAGACTGGAAGATGTATACAAGGGTCGGCAGCACATGCTGCCGGACGAAGGCGGGACCATGACTGATCCATACATCCAGTCCGACTCCGCCGGGACGATTGTGTTCGACGCGGACCTTGCTCCACAAGTCGGACATGACTGGTTCGTTCCGGAGGCCTGGGCGAAAGCCGGCTGCCTGCGTTCGCGCGGGGGTGGGCGCGGTGCGGTGAGTTTCGTGGATACGCCGGCTGGCGCCTGTGTTCTGCGCCACTTTCATCGCGGTGGCATGGTGGCAACCATCCTGGGCGACCGCTATCTCTGGAACGGACGCGAAAAGACGCGCAGTTTCGCCGAATTCCGCCTGCTTTCATCCATGCGCAAGGCCGGTTTGCCGGTACCGCAGCCGGTAGCTGCCCGCTATGTGCGCAGCGGCCTGTACTACACCGCCGACCTCATGACCCGACGGATCGACCATGCATGCACTCTGGCACAGTCGCTTGAACAAGGTCACCTGGACTCGACCCTTGCACGAAATACCGGCATGCTCATCGCCCGGTTTCACCGGCACGGGATCTGGCACGCCGATCTCAACGCGCACAACATCCTCGTGAGCCGGAACACGCTGTACATCATCGACTTCGACCGCGGTGAAATGCGCGCTCCAGCGGCTTCCTGGCAACAGGCCAACCTGCAGCGGCTTCGTCGATCACTGGTCAAACTGGGCGCTGCCGCAGACGGCGAGACACGATTCGAACACCGCATCTGGTCCCCCCTGTTGCAGGGATACGAGTCCCCTTCGGAGAAGGAGCTGCGCGAATGAATTTCTCCCTGCGTTTTCTGGGCACCGGGGCTGCGGAAATATCGACGTTGGGCCATTCCTCGGCCGTAATCGAGCGCGACGGTGAACCGTTGCTTCTGATCGACTGTGGCCCGGACGCCGTGCCGCGATACATGAAAATCTACCAGCAGATCCCGCGGGCCATCTACATCACACACGTGCATCTGGATCACGTGGGCGGACTGGAACCCTTGTTTTCGCGCCTGTGGTTCGGCGAGACACGGCTGCCGCCGCCGCATCTTTTCGCGCATGCATCGTTGATCCCCCTGCTGCAGGGTCGGATTGCCGACTATCCCGGCGTGGCCGCCGAGGGCGGAAGCAACTTCTGGGATGCCTTCCGGCTGACGCCATGCTCACGCGGATTCTGGTACCAAGGCCTGTGGTTCGACGTGTTCGCCACCCGGCATCACCGTCCGGGCACCTCGTACGGCGTGGCACTGCGAGGCAGCTTCACCTACACCGGCGACACCCGGCCGATTGCCGAAACCCTGGCCGTGGTGGCCGAAGCCGGTGGACCCATTGCGCATGATTGCAGTGTCACTGGCAACCCCTCCCATACCGGACTGGACGACCTTGAGCGGGAATATCCGGCCAACGTGCGCGAACGTCTGCTGCTGTACCACTATGGATCGGTCGCGGACGGCGACAGCATGCGTGCCAGTGGCTACAGGGTGGCCCACCCGGGCGAATGCGTGCCACTACCCCCTCCGCGCCCCCTGGACAGCGCCACCGGCTGAACCTGGCCGACCGCCTTTGCTTGTCTGCACGCTCCTGTGCCGGTATCCTTCCGCCTCTTCACCGCCATCACAAGGCGGCTGCCACAGGTTCATACCCTTCCGGAGAGGTGTCCGAGTGGCTTAAGGAGCACGCCTGGAAAGTGTGTATACGGCTTATACCCGTATCGAGGGTTCGAATCCCTCCCTCTCCGCCAGATACACAAAACGCCCCAAACGGGGCGTTTTGTGTATCTGATGGTGCGGGATCGGTGAACGGACCCTTGGTTCGACAATTTCGTCGGGAACGAAATTGGACAGCCGAAGGCTGGCCCTGGAGCGCGCAGCGCGGAAGGGTGAGGCCCAGGGACGGGCCGAACAATCCCTCCCTCTCCGCCAGATACACAAAGCGCCCCGAACGGGGCGTTTTGTGTATCTGATGGTGCGGGATCGGTGAACGGACCCTTGGTTACTCAGGACGTCCTGTCCTTCGCCCTCCGGGCCATCGGCGATGCCGATGTTCGACTTCGGCTCCTGCCTCCGTCGTCGACAATTTCGTCGGGAACGAAATTGGACAGCCGAAGGCTGGCCCTGGAGCGCGTAGCGCGGAAGGGTGAGGCCCAGGGACGGGCCGAACCTTCCCTCCGGATCATCCAGCCAACACACCAATCACCGGGTGACAACAGGTATGCCTTGCGGCATGCTTTCATGACTTTCGCACGGACATGCAGATGATCGAATTCGGACACGCCACGCATGTCGGCCGGCGACGGCACCGCAATGAAGATACCTGTTTTGCAGACCCTGCCCTGGGGCTGTTCCTGGTGGCCGACGGTCTTGGTGGTCATCACCATGGTGCGCTGGCCGCATCACTGGCACGGGACAGCATCGTCAACGACGTGCGCGCAGGAGTCGGGCTGGAACAGGCCATTCGACACGCCGATGCCGTGATCATCGGCCACCCGGAACACTATTCCACCGGTCAGCCGATGGGTACGACCATCGCCCTGCTGCATTTGACCGGCGACACCTTCCAGGCCGCCTGGGTCGGCGATAGCCGCATCTACTTCCAGAACGATGCCTTCAAGCGCCTGTCGCACGATCACTCCGTCACCCAGCAGGACATTGACGGAGGCATCCTGGATGAGGAGTCGGCCCGTCATGACCCCCGCCGCAACCTGGTCACGCAGGCCCTGGGAGTGACCGCGCCAGGCGACCTGGTGATCGAGACCACGAAAGGCCCCGTGCACAAGGGGAACTGTTTCCTGCTTTGCAGCGACGGGCTGACCGATGAACTGGAAGACAACTTCCTGGAACGCTGTATTCAGCGCAAGGACCTGGCTGCCCAGGAATGCGTGGATCACCTGCTGCTGGATGCGCTGGATGCGGGCGGTCACGACAATGTCACCGCGGTATTGGTGCGCATCGCGCGCACCTGAGCGCCTACTCCCCGACCGAGGTCCCTTCCAGTCGACGCCAAACGCAGGCCTCACCAGCGCTCTTGTCGAGCATATCCAGACGGGCCGAATGGGCCGCCTGTTCCGCTGCCGAGGCATACAGCACGCGCGGGCGACGCAGCAAGGGCATGTCGTCAGGTACGCCGCCGGAATCGGGAGTCTCATGGGTGAAGCCGAGTTCCAGCGCCACCTGCCCAGAGGTCATGGACAGGTAGACTTCGGCCAGCAGCTGGGCGTCGAGCAGGCCACCGTGGAGCTCGCGATGGGCATTGCTCACGCCCAGCCTGCGGCACAGGGCATCAAGATTGTTGCGCTGGCCCGGATAGCGGTCACGCGCCATCTTCAGCGTGTCGAGCACGCTGGCGTGGTCACTGATCCGCCCGTATTGCGGGCCTGCACGCGCCAGTTCGGCATCCAGGAAGCCGACATCGAAGGCCGCATTGTGGATGATCAGCTCCGCACCCTCGATGAAGGCGAGAAACGGCTCCACCACTTCGTGGAAGCGGGGCTTGTCGAGAAGAAAGTCATCGGCGATACCGGTGACCTCGCGAGCGCCCTCGTCGATGCTCCGATCGGGATTGAGGTAGGTATGGAAGCTGTGGCTGGTCACGCGGCGTTCCAGCAACTGCACCGCGCCGATCTCCACGATGCGATGACCCTGCTGGACCTCCAGCCCGGTGGTCTCGGTATCCAGCGCAATCTGTCTCATGGGTGTCCTTTCATGCGCGCAGCGCCTCGGCCTGGGTTCGCGCGGCATCATCGACGCGTTCGTTCTCGGGGTGGCCCGAATGCCCGCGCACCCATTGCCAGCGTATGACATGGGGTCCGGTCGCGGCCATCAGGCGCTGCCACAGGTCCTGATTCTTCACCGGTTTGCGGTCGGCGGTACGCCAGCCATTGGCCTGCCAGCGCGGTACCCATTGCTCGACCCCCTGCATCACATAGCGTGAGTCGGTGGTCAATTGCACCGTGCACGAGCGTTTCAGTGCCTCCAGCCCGGCGATCACGGCCATCAACTCCATGCGGTTGTTGGTGGTGTCCGGATCGCCGCCAGCCAGCATCCGCTCGCGACTGCCGCTGCGCAGCAGCGCAGCCCAACCGCCAGGCCCGGGGTTGCCAAGACAGGCACCATCGGTGAACAACTCGACCATGTCGCCAGCTGCCCCACTCATGCGCACTCCCGATGCGTCCCGGGGGCCAGTGCACCGGACATGCGCAGTTGCTTGGAGTTGCTGCGAAACTTCAGCTTTGTCGGCGCTCGCCGGCGCTTGCGCGCGACCAGCATGTAGCCACCGCCAAGCGAATAACCGTTGCCGGCCGAAAGATCGACATCACGCGGCACCACCGCACCGAAACGCCGTGAAGCCTCCATGTCCAGACTGTTGTAGAGCATGTCCTGGCCAATCCGGAACGGCCAGATCATGTGCATGGCGCGTTGCATTCCGCGCATCTGCCAGCACACCCAGGGCATCCATGGGCTCATGGGGTGCAAGCCCACGAGGATCACCAGACCCTCCGGCTCGATCACGCGTTCCGCCTCGCGGATCAATTGTCCGCAATCGTCCACGTGCTGGTGGACATGACTGATGACGACAACGGCAAAGCTGTCGTCGGCAAACGGCAAGGCGGTATCCACTCGGGCACGCAGGGGGCCGTGCCACTCATCGCCAGCGGCGTAAAGGTGCGCCCAGCGGGCCACCGGATCCGGCATGGAGCGGGGATCCGAATGCATCGCCAGATACAGCCCGTGCGTCGCGGGACGGGTGCCCAGAAAGGCCGTCAGCACCGCCGTCTCGGCCCGCAACAGGCCGCGCATGGCGGGGGTGGCGTACAAGGCCTGGATCGGAGCTAGCATCGTGGACCGCAGCGTCTCGGACAATAGGTGCCAGTGTACTTGCATCGGCCATGGCTTGGGCAGTCCGCGCGCTCGCCCTGCAGCTTCATGTATCCGAGACGTTCGGCACAGTTTAGCCGCAGGATCCCACGACGCGGCTGATATGATTGAGGTTTGAGATGCTGGATGGAACACCTGCCGATGCACCTGGAGCCCATACCCGCCCTGAGCGACAATTACATCTGGCTGCTGGCCGACGAACACGGTTCGGCGCTGGTGGTCGATCCAGGCGAGGCCGGTCCGGTCGAGCAGGCGCTGCAGCGCGACGGACTTCGGCTCGAGGCCATCCTGCTGACCCATCACCACAAGGACCACATCGGTGGCATGGCCGAACTGGCTGCGCGCCACGGCGCGGTGGTTCATGCGCCCCGCGATGAACGTATTGCCGCAGTGGACCACCGCGTCGGCAATGGCGACACGGTGACCTTGAAAGCGCCCGACCTGCAGTTCCAGGTCATCGAGATCCCCGGGCATACACGCAGCCATATCGCCTTCCACGGCCACGGCATGCTGTTTTGCGGCGACACCTTGTTCAGCCTTGGCTGCGGCCGACTGTTCGAGGGCTCGCCAGCGCAAATGCTGGATTCCCTGGACCAACTCGCCACCCTGCCTGATGCAACGCTGGTGTGCTGCGCGCACGAATACACCCAGGCCAACGCGGCCTTCGCACGCAGCGTGGAACCCGGCAACCGCGACCTTCAGCAGCGCAGCGACGAGATCGACAGGCTGCGCAGCGCCTCGCAGCCTACGCTGCCCGCAGTGCTGGGCCAGGAGCGCGCGTGCAACCCCTTCCTGCGCGTGGACAGCCCGGAGATTGTCGAATGGACTGTTCGCCAGGGCCTGTCCGACGACGCCGGACGCGTCGAGCGCTTCGCAACTCTGAGAACCGCCAAGGATCATTTCAGGGCATGAGAGGCCTGCATCGGGTTCTGGCCCCCGTGTGCGTGTTGCTGCTGACAGCCTGCGCGGGTCACCTACGACGTCCTGCCAAGCCGCTGCCGCCGTCACTCGGGCCCGCCATACCGACCACCACGCAGGTACCCGGCAAGTTCTCCGTCCCCGGCCTGCCAACAGGCGTGTGGGCACGCATGCGCGCACGTTTCACCATGCCCGGCTGTGATGCATCACCCGACATCGCCTACTGGGCACGACGTTTCACCCAGCGCCCCAGGCGTTTCGAACACTACCTGCGCGAGCACCTGCCCACCGTGGTGTATGTGGAGCACGCGACCGAAAAAGCCCACGTTGCCGCCGAATTCACCTTTCTGCCCTGGGTCGAAAGCCGGTACCGGGCCGTACCGCCCTGGCACCACCGTTCGGCAGGTATGTGGCAGATCGTGCCGATCACGGCGCGAACGCTGAAGCTGCCGATCGAACACGACTACGACGGACGCCTGGACCGTATTGCGGCCACCGCGGCCGTGATGAAGATGCTGCGAAGCTATCACCGCCGATGGCAGGACTGGCGCCTGGTCGACATGGCCTACAACGCCGGCCAGTACCGCATCCGTAGCCTGCATCCGCAGGGCCCTGCGCCGGCCAAGCCGGCGATCCCCGATCTCGCCGTCAGCCGGATCACCCATGAGCATCTGGCCAAACTTCTGGGCATGGCCTGCGTGGTCCGGAATCCGTCCCGTTTTCACGTACATCTGCCCGCACCCGACCCGTCACGGCGACTGACCGAGGTGGATCTGCCGTATCCGGTCACCCTGGACGCAATCGCACATGCCTCCGGTGCAAGTCGCACGCAGGTCCGCAACCTCAATGCGGCCTACCTGCATGGACGCATGCCCGGAAACGGTCCGTGGCATGTGCTGCTACCGGAGCAAGCAGCTACCAAACTGCGTGCAGCCATTGCGGCGGCCGCCCTGCCCCGCCAACCGGCCACCTATACCGTGGTGCCTGGCGATTCACTGTGGCAGATCGCGCACCGGCATGGGCTGAGCGTGGGTGAACTGCGTCGTTTGAATCACCTGCACTCGAACACGCTGCATCCCGGGCAGGTCCTGTTCATCGAAACGGGCAAATGAACCATGGACGGACTGCACCCGCGCCAGCGGCTCGATCCTCGGTTAAACTGCGGACTCCGCCTGCGTCCGACGCGGGCCCAATACAATTATCGGAGGAGCCATGGGATTCCTGCACGGCAAGCGTGCCCTGATCGTCGGTATCGCCAGCCAGCGTTCCATCGCCTGGGGCA